>JBOFCW010000124.1:0-3427 GCA_051646395.1 Bacteroidales bacterium | reverse complement strand
CTTGTTTTAAAATGACATCGAAATAAAATATTAAAAATTAATCACTCAATAAAATACAGTTATGGCTTTGATCATACCGAAACACTATAAATTGAAATTATTGCCAGAGACAACAGAACAAGCGATTAAGATGGTGAAGATGAATTTTCAGGATCGTTTATCTGAATATCTGAATCTCAGGAGAGTAACGGCGCCGTTGTTTGTTTTGACTGGAACCGGGATCAATGATGATTTAAATGGAATTGAGCGTGCGGTATCTTTTCCTATCAAATGTTTAGGTGATTGCCGGGCAGAAGTTGTACATTCGCTGGCGAAATGGAAACGAATGAAGCTTGGCGCATATGGTATAGCACCCGGTTATGGATTATATACCGATATGAATGCAATTCGGGCTGATGAGGAGCTGGATAATTTACATTCGTTATATGTTGATCAATGGGATTGGGAAAAAACAATCACTGCAGCAGACCGGAATCTGGATTATCTCAAGCAGACAGTCGAAAAGATCTTTCAGGCTATGAAAGATATGGAAAAACTGGTTTATGTCAATCATCCGCATATTACGCCTCAGTTACCTGAAAAAATTCATTTTATTCATTCGGAAGAACTATTGGATCTTTTTCCGGATATGACACCCAAGGAAAGAGAAAATGAGATTACCCGTCAATATGGTGCTGTATTCATCATCGGGATCGGTGCTCAGCTTCAGAATGGGGAACGGCATGACGGACGTGCTCCGGACTATGATGACTGGACTACTCCGACTGAAAAGGGATATAAAGGTTTGAATGGGGATATTCTTCTATGGAATCCTTTGCTCGAAACAGCATTCGAAATATCCTCGATGGGTATTCGCGTCGATAAGGCTGCGCTTTTGCATCAGCTTGAGATAACCGGTTGTCTGGACAGGGTGGAGCTTGAGTTTCATAAGGCTTTGATCGAGGATCGCGTTCCTTTGTCAATCGGCGGCGGAATCGGCCAGTCCAGATTGTGTATGTTCTTTCTTCAGAAAGCGCATATCGGAGAGGTTCAGGCAAGTATATGGCCCGAGGAGCAGGAGCGGATCTGTGCTCAGCACAACATCCATTTTTTATGATTTCTGAGAATTCATCATATAGATAATTTATAATACAATTTTTTTTACAGCTTTATGGCAGAATTACGTTTTAATGTAGTTGAAGAAGCTTTTAAGAAAAAAGCAAAAGAGGTCGCAGTTCCATCAACCAGACCATCCGATTATTACGGAAAATATGTTTTCAACCGCGAGAAGATGTATAAATTTCTCGACAAAAAAACATTCGATGCATTGACAAATTGCATTGATAATGGGGCACCTCTCGATAGAAAAACTGCCGACAATGTAGCTGAAGGGATGAAGGCCTGGGCTATGAGTTTGGGAGTAACCCATTACACGCATTGGTTCCAACCTCTGACAGAAGGTACAGCAGAGAAACACGATGCTTTTGTAGAACATGACGGAAAAGGCGGAATGGTCGAAGAATTTTCCGGCAAATTGCTTGTACAGCAGGAACCTGATGCCTCCTCTTTCCCAAATGGAGGGATTCGTAATACCTTCGAAGCTCGCGGGTATTCTGCATGGGATCCCACTTCTCCTGCATTCATCGATGGTGATACCCTTTGTATTCCGACGATTTTTATCGCCTATACCGGGGAGTCTCTCGATTATAAAGCACCTTTGTTGAAGTCGCTTGATGTAGTGGATAAAGCAGCTACTGATGTTTGTAAGCTGTTTGATGCGAATGTAAAAAAGGTTGTTTGTTTCCTGGGCTGGGAACAAGAGTATTTTCTTATCGATGAGGGCTTATATGCCGCACGTCCCGATCTTTTGATGACAGGACGTACATTGATGGGGCATGAATCGGCGAAGAATCAGCAGCTGGAAGATCATTACTTTGGTGCGATCCCTTCACGAGTGGCAGCCTTTATGAAAGAACTGGAGATTGAATCTCATAAACTGGGGATACCGGTTAAAACCCGCCATAATGAGGTGGCTCCGAATCAGTTCGAGCTAGCACCGATTTATGAGGAATGTAACCTGGCCAATGACCATAATCAGTTGATTATGTCGGTAATGAAAAAAATTGCCCGCAATCACGGCTTCCGCGTTCTTCTTCATGAAAAACCATTTAAAGGTGTAAACGGATCAGGTAAACATAATAACTGGTCATTGGGTACCGATACGGGTGTTCTTCTTTTTGCCCCGGGTAAAACACCGATGCAGAATCTGCAATTCATAACCTTCCTCGTAAATACGATGATGGCTGTTTACAAACACAACGGTTTGCTTAAGGCAGCTATCTCTTCCGCAACAAATGCCCATCGTTTGGGTGCAAACGAAGCTCCTCCTGCTATCGTTTCTATTTTCCTGGGTAAACAAATGTCTGAAGTTCTTGATGCCATTGAAGCTAATCCGAGCGGAACGGCGATCGAGATGAAAGATAAAGCAGGTAAAAAGCTCGATATTATCCAGATTCCTGAATTGCTTATCGACAATACTGACCGTAACCGCACTTCGCCTTTTGCATTTACCGGCAATCGTTTTGAGTTCCGCGCAGTAGGTTCGTCTGCCAATAATGCGGCTGCTATGATTGCTCTTAATGCTGCCATGGCGGATCAGCTGAAAGATTTCAAACAGGCTGTAGATAAGAAAATGGTCGAAGGCAGCTCCATGGAAGTGGCTGTGATGGATATTCTGAAAGAATACATCGGCCAATGTAAAGCGATCCGTTTTGACGGTAACGGTTATTCTGAGGAATGGAAAATAGAGGCAGCTCAACGCGGTCTTGATTGTGAAACCAGTGTGCCTCTTATCATCGATAACTATCTTTCGGATTCGTCTATCGGCATGTTTACCCGTACGGGAGTAATGACAGAAATCGAATTGAATGCCCGCAACGAAGTGAAATGGGAGCAATATGCGAAGATGATTCAGATCGAATCACGCGTTTTGGAAGACATGTCTAAAAATCACATCATCCCGGTTGCTACACGTTATCAAACCTCTTTGCTTGAAAACGTAACCATGATGAAACAGGTTTTCCCTACGAAATATGAATCTCTTTCTGCGGCTGATATGGAAATCATCGAAAAAATCGCTTTCCATTCTGCAGAAATCAAAGAGGGAGTACGCTCGATGGTCAATGCACGTAAAGATGCGAACAAATTGACACATGAACGCGATAAAGCGATCGCTTATCACGACAAAGTAGCTCCTTCTCTTGATTCGATCCGTTATCATATCGATAAACTAGAATTGATTGTAGATAATCAGATCTGGCCTCTGCCGAAATACCGCGAATTGTTGTTCATTCGCTAATTGATAACAGACTGATCTTATTTTCCCCGGTAAATGCCTCTAATGGGTATTTACCGGGGAATTTTTATATATTTACGAACCTATTATGTA
>JBOFCW010000114.1:0-4261 GCA_051646395.1 Bacteroidales bacterium | reverse complement strand
ACATAGATCAGAATTCCAAAATTTATGGTCGGGATGCCGGTATATCGGTTTTCATTCCTTTGAGATTCTAAACTATCCAACTGATAATAACGAAAAAGAGCGTGACAAAACTGCCACGCTCTTTTTCGTTATATTGAACTTATCGTTTAGTCGATGATGCCGTCACGACGCATCAATGCATCGATGCTTGGTTCCTGACCGCGGAAACGTTTGTAAAGTTCCATCGGGTCTTCAGTTCCTCCCTGAGAAAGAACATTGTCGCGGAATGACTGAGCTGTATTCTGATCGAATAATCCGTTGGTTTCGAACATAGAGAATGCATCGGCATCCAAAACTTCAGCCCATTTGTAGCTATAGTATCCGGCTGCATATCCACCAGCGAAGATATGGCTGAAAGTAGCACCCGTAAGCGAACCGTCAACGAAAGGAAGAACCTGAGTTTTACCAACTGCATTTCTTTCGAATGTTTCCAGGTTATCTGTAATCGGATATTTAGTAGTGTGATAAGCCATATCCAACAGGGCGAAGCTTAACTGACGAAGGCAACCATAACCTACATTGTAGTTTGACGAAGCTTTGATTTTCTCAATCAATTCTACCGGAATCGTTTCTCCCGTCTGGTAATGAGCTGCGAATGTATCCAGGAATTCTTTCTGACCCATATAGTTTTCAAGAATCTGAGATGGAAGCTCTACGAAATCGCGGTAAACACTTGTTCCCGACATTGATCCGTATGTTGTGTTGGCAAACATTCCGTGAAGAGCATGTCCGAATTCATGAAGGAATGTGTTTGCTTCGTCGTAGGTAAGCAAAGCCGGTTTGTCTTCGGTAGGACGAGTGAAGTTCATTACGATCGTGATGTGTGGACGGCTGTTGTTTTTGCCATCGATCCACTGACCCTTGAATTCAGACATCCATGCGCCAGCACGTTTTCCGTCGCGCGGATGGAAGTCTGTGTATAGTACAGAAAGGAATTTTCCGTTTTTGTCGAAAACTTCGAATGCTTCCACTTCCGGATGGTAAACCGGGATTTTCGTGTTTTTCTTGAAAGTGATTCCATACAGGCGGGTAGCCAGACCGAAAACGCCTTTCTTTACACTCTCAAGTGGGAAGTAAGGTTTCAAAACCTCATCGTTAATCTGATATTTGGCATCTTTCAGTTTGTCTGAATAATAGGAGAAATCCCATGGCATCAGCTCGATTTGCTTACCTTCCATACCGATTGCGAATCCCTGAATCTCTTTGATTTCCTGAAGAGCAGCCGGACGGTATGCATCAAGAAGCTGATTCATCAGGTTGTAAACACTTTCCTCATTTTTGGCCATACGTTTTTCAAGCGCTTGCTCGGCATACGTTTGTTTTCCCATCAACTGAGCGATATCAAGTCGTTTTTGAGCGATGTTACGGATGATTTCCGTATTGTCGAATTCACCACTCACACAACGAGAAGTGTAAGCTTTGTAAATTTTTTCGCGCAAATCACGACGAGTAGAATATTTCATGAAGGGGATGTAGCTGGTAGCAGAAAGTGTAACCAAATATCCTTCTTTGCCTTTTTGTTTGGCATTCAAAGCACAAGCCTGTTTGAATCCTTCGGGTAATCCAGCTGTTTCTTCTTCGGTAAGTACCATTTCAAATGCGTTGGTCGCTTTTAGTGCATTCTGCCCGAATTGAAGTGTCAACTGTCCCAGCTCCTGAGAAAGAGCGCGGTATTTTTCTTTATCGGCTTCATTCAGGGTTGCACCACTTGACTCGAAACTTTCGTAAGTTTTTTTCAAAAGTCGTTTTTGCTCCGGGTTCAGTTTAAAACGCTCCTGGTTTTCATATACCTCTTTGACCTTATTAAACAGGTATGGGTTTAGCGTGATGTTGTTGCTGAATTCAGAAAGCATCGGTTGGATTTTCTGCGAAAGATCCATCATCTCGTCGTTGCTTTCTGAGCTCAACAAGTTGAAGAATACATTGCTTACTTTATCCAGAAGCTGTCCGCTTTTTTCAAGTGCCACGATCGTGTTGTCGAAAGTGGGAACAGCGCGGTTTACGGCGATAGCGTTGATTTCAGCATTGGCCTGACGGATACCTTCCTCGAAAGCCTGAAGATAATGTTCGATTTTGATTTCATTAAACGGCGCAGTCTCATGCGGCGTTTTGTACTTTCCGAAGAAAGGATTTCCTGCAGATACAGTCATACTCGTTATTAAAAGTACAGATAATAAAATTTTCTTCATCTGATATGGTTTTGTTTATAAGATTTTTGATTCTTTATTCGCAAGGAACAGGCATGTGTGATTTGTTCAGTTTTCCCATTAAACGGGCTTATTGAAGTATTCCGTTACAAATATGGCTGTTTTTTGACAATTTAGCAAAAGAAGGCTGTTCTGTATACACTTTTGTCGCATAATTGGTAAGTTTGCAAAAAGAAATTGACTCAAATGAAGAAAAAACTATATTCCCTCATGTGGATTTATCTGGGATTTGTATTGGCTTTTGTCATTCAAAAACCTTTGTTTATGCTTTATCATCTGGATCTGTATCGATCGGATTCGATAAAAGAATGGTTTCTGGTAATGCTAAACGGTTTGCCCCTTGACTTTTCGATGGCCGGTTATCTGACGGTAATTCCGGTATTGTTGACATTGGGATCTGTATGGAGTGAAGGAAACTGGCTTCAACGTGCGACTAATGCTTATTTGGTTGTTATGAATCTGATTATAGCAATCATTTTTGTGTCGGATTTAGAATTATATACTTATTGGGGATTTCGTCTGGATTCGACTCCGTTGTTTTACCTGAAATCTCCTAAAAACGCAATGGCCAGCGTGCCGGTGCCGATGCTTTTTCTGGTGCCTTTGATGATCGGTCTTGTTTGGTTTTTACTCAATAAAATGATGAAGCGTACGTCTGATGTCGTAAAAGCTGAATATTTGGGAGTGAAGAAGCGGATCACAAGAACCATCGGATTAATCCTTGTTTTAGGATTACTTTTCATACCTATCCGGGGTGGTTTTTCCGTTTCGACGATGAATGTCGGAAAAGTTTATCATAGTGCCAATATGTTGTTGAATCACGCAGCGATCAACCCGATGTTCAGTTTCATGACCTCTTTGACTAAGGATGCAGATTTCGGTTCACAGTATCGTTTTATGGACGAAGAGCAAGCCGGACCTATTTTTCATGCCCTGCAAAACAAAACTCAGACGCCGGATCGTTCCGTAATGTTTACAACTGAAAGACCGAATGTTCTTTTGATTGTATTGGAGAGTTTTTCTGCAAAAATCATTGAGCCTCTCGGGGGTGTACCGGATGTGGCACCCGTGATGAATCGTTTATATAGCGAGGGTGTCGCGTTCACCAATTTTTATGCGAACAGCTTCCGGACAGATCGGGGATTGGTTTCTATTTTGAGCGGATATCCGGCACAACCTTCTACATCGATCATGAAATATCCCGCTAAAACGCAGTCTTTGCCTTCTATTTCTGCGACGCTCCGAAATGCTGGTTATAGCGTGGACTTTCTTTATGGGGGTGATGCCGATTTTACCAATATGCGAAGTTATTTTATCGGTGCTGGTTTCGAAAAGATTACGGCAGATAAAGATTTTCCGGTGGGAGATCGTTTGTCAAAATGGGGAGTGAACGATGATAAGACGTTTCGTCATCTTACGCAGATGCTTCGGGAAAAGCCACAAGAACCCTTTATGAAAATGTTTCTTACACTAAGCAGCCATGAGCCTTTTGATGTGCCGATGCATAAATTTGATGATCCGTATCTGAATTCAGTCGCTTATACAGATAGCTGCCTTGGTGTTTTTCTGGATGAATTCAAACAATTGCCTGCGTGGGAAAATACGTTGATTGTATTAGTGCCTGACCATGCAATGCATTATCCGGCTTCGATCTCCATATCAGAGCCGGATCGATATCATATTCCGATGGTCTGGACGGGAGGAGCAATTAAAGAGGCGCATCTTGTCGATACGTATGGTTCGCAAATTGATTTGGCTGCAACGCTTCTTGATCAATTGGATTTACCCTATGATGATTTTACATTCAGTAAAAACATGTTCAATAAGGAAAATCGTCACTTTGCTTATTATACCTTTAAAGATGGTTTCGGTATGCTTCAGGATTCGGATGCTTTCGTGTTCGATTGTGCTGCTGATCGGATTATTCTTCGTCAAAATGCTTCAGAATCCATACTGGAGAAGGAAGGGAAAGCATTTTTACAATGCCTTTATGATGATTTGGATAAACGTTAAAT
>JBOFCW010000110.1:0-5590 GCA_051646395.1 Bacteroidales bacterium | reverse complement strand
GTTGATGAAGCGGATATCGAGTGCCATGCCAATACAGAAATCAGTAAGATGGATAGTTGGGCTCCTGCATTCGCCGATCGGGCGCAGAGGATGGTTTTAAGAGACAGGAATCATCCGGCCGTTATTTTTTGGTCTTTGGGTAATGAGAGTGGTGATGGCCCGAATTTCACCGGTGCCTATAACGCCGTTCGTCGTCTGGATAACCGGATAATCCATTATGAAGGACAAGGTAGTTGGGATCATACGGATCTGACGTCAAATATGTATCCGTCTGTGTCGGATCTTCAGAGTCTTGATATGAGTGATGACGACCGACCGCATTTCATTTGCGAATATGCTCATGCGATGGGAAATGCAATCGGAAATTTACAGGAATATTGGGATGTGATTGAAAATAGCAAGCGGATTATAGGTGGATGTATCTGGGATTGGGTGGATCAGGCTATTTATAAACCGTCCGAAATCAAAAGCGGAGAGATCAGAGGGCTTTATACCGGGTATGATTTTCCTGGTCCGCATCAGGGTAATTTTTGTAGCAATGGGATCATTACTGCTGATCGGGCTGAAACTCCGAAATTGGCTGAGGTGAAAAAAGTATATCAAAACGTAGTTATTTATGATTTTGATAAAGACGCGAAGCAGGTTTGTTTAAAGAATAAATACAACTTCTCGAATCTGAATGAATTCGAATTAAAATGGGAAATTTTGTGCGACGGTGTCATTGTTGAAGACGGGAAAGCCGGATTACCGTCTGTCAGACCGGGTGAACAGACGCGAATGACAATCGGATATAATACGATTCCTAAAGAAGAAAGTGAATATCACCTGAGTCTTTTTGTCGTTTTGAAAAAGGATAAGGACTGGGCAGATGCCGGGTACAGGATAGCAAGCGAACAGTTTCAAATTACTCCACGAAAGGGATTACCTGTTCTTCACCCTGCGAGTATGAAGGGCGAAATTATAGTGAACGAAACCGGTTCTGAGCTTTCTGTAGAAGGTGTAAATTTTAGTATCAGGTTCGATCGTAACACGACGGTACTCAGCTCGCTCGAATATGGAGGTAAACAAATGATTCATGAAGGGAATGGCTTTGTTTTCGATGATTATCGTTATATAGAAAATGATAAATACGCTTTTCGTCCATTGACCTTCAGAGACAATTCTCTGTCCTGGACATTGAGTGAGGATAGAAAACAGGTAGAAATCCGGACTTCCCGAAAAGCAGATGGCAAGTGTCATTATCAGTTGGTTTACACTGTTTATGCGGATGGTACGGTTGATGTAAATAGTAATTTTATGCCGCTTGCATCTGACCTTAGACGTCTGGGATTGAGTGTGTCTTTCACCGAAGGTCTCGAGCAAATCGAATATGTAGCCAAAGGCCCCTTTGAAAACTATGTCGATCGGCAACATGCATCATTTGTCGGACGATACGTGACAACCGTGAATGATATGCAGGAACATTATGTAAAGCCTCAGACGATGGGTAATAGACAAGATCTGCGAATGTTGGAGCTTTCTAGTGATATAAATCCGGGTATTCGGATTTCGACTGAAGGAGACGTGGCATTTTCCGCGCTTCACTTTAAGGATTCAGACCTGGTAATGAATGAGGTGGGGCATGAATGGGAACTTATGTCAAGATCAGAGGTAATTGCTCATTTTGATTATATGCAACGGGGACTGGGCAACGCTAGTTGTGGACCCGAGACGCTTCCTGACTACTTTATTCCGGCCTCCGGCTCATTCTCTTATAAGTTAAGAATCGAATCGCTAAAAAAAGATAAACCCTGATTATTGGGCAGTTTATGATCGTTCGGATCGGCCATTGGGATGAGATATTTGATTAATTTTTGATAAACGTTAAAAAACGAACAAATAGCAGGTCGTTATTGAGGGTGTCTGGTCGTAGGATTGCTTCTTTTTATGTAAAGGATCATCTGTCTTTTTGTAAAAGTCGACAATATTTTTTCAAGTATCTATTTAAAACACACAATATGCAAAAACTTTTAAATGTATTTCTTTTCGCGGGGTTATTGCTAAGTTCCTGTTCGGAGAAATCATCGAACCATTCCTTTAATCTGATTCCATATCCTAATGAGATAGTAATCGGATCGGGTGAATTCAAAGTTACAAAGAATCTGAAATACCAGATTTCGGAACAAACTGATAATAAATCAAAAGAGGTGATAGGTTCATTTATTGAAGATCTTGAAAAGATTACGGGTTTCTCAATCCCCTTGAATAAATCAGTTGATAAAGAATCGGATATCCTTTTTTCCTCGAATGTGGAATTGGCAGAGGAGGCTTATCGTATTTCGGTAAAACATTCGAAAATAGAGGTGGAAGCTTCTTCTGCAAATGGATTTCATTATGCTCTGCTGACTTTGAAGCAGTTTCTTCCGGTTGAGATCTATGGAGAAATAACAAAGACTCAAAGTTGTTCTTTTCCTTGCCTTGAAATAAATGACCAACCTCGTTTTCAATACAGAGGGATGCATCTGGATGTGTCGCGGCATTTCTTTACGGTCGATCAGATAAAAAGATATCTAGATATCATGGCCGCCTATAAATTGAATAAGTTTCACTGGCATCTGACAGATGATCAGGGTTGGCGAATCGAAATCAAGAAATACCCGGAGTTGACAACCTTCGGTAGTATCCGCAATAAAACGATGATAAAAAAAGAGTGGGACAATTATGATCATACTCCATATGGCGGTTATTATACTCAAGAAGAGATCCGGGAAGTAGTAAAGTATGCTGCAGACCGCTTTATAACGGTGATACCCGAAATTGATTTACCCGGACATATGATGGCAGCTCTGGCCTGTTATCCGGAATTGGGATGTGTTGGAAAGGATTATGAGGTTTCGGGTCAATGGGGGATAAGGGATGATGTTTTATGTGTCGGAAAAGAATCTACTTTTGATTTTATAGAAAACGTGCTTGGAGAGGTGATGGATTTGTTTCCTTCCGAATATATTCATATCGGAGGAGATGAATGTCCGAAAGTAAGATGGGAGAAATGTCCGAAATGTCAGAAAAGAATAAAGGAGCAGAAACTCGTTGGTGACGACAAACACAGTGTCGAACACTATTTGCAAAGTTATACCATCTCTCGTGTTGAAGAGTTTGTGAATTCAAAAGGAAGGCGCATCATCGGTTGGGACGAAATTCTGGAGGGAGGACTTGCTCCGAATGCGACCGTGATGTCATGGCGTGGAATGGAAGGTGGTATAGAGGCAGCTAAACAGCATCATGATGTGGTCATGACGCCCGGATCGCATGTGTATTTCGATTATTATCAATCGAATGATACAGAGAATGAGCCATTTTCAATTGGCGGATGCACTCCGGTAGAAAGAGTATATGCTTTTGATCCGGTACCTTCTGAGCTTACGGAAGAAGAAAGAAAATACATAATTGGAGCACAGGCGAATTTGTGGACAGAATATATTCCTACCAACGAGCAATTAGAATATCAGCTTTTACCCCGATTAACGGCTCTGTCTGAAGTGCAATGGACGAATCCGGAAAATAAAGACTGGCAGCGGTTTATCGATGGATTGGATCGGGAAACCAGGATGTATGATTTATTAGGATATAATTATGCCAAACATATTTATGAAGTTCAGGGCTCCTACAAAATCAGAGATCACGAAAAAGGAGTTGAGGCAAAATTAGTAACGATGGGCAATGCTCCTGTGTATTATACCACAGATGGTACCGAGCCTGACGAGAAGAGCAATTTGTATGAGGGTGCCATAATGATAGACAGTAGTTGTACGCTTAAAGCGATTACGAAACGGGATGGCAAAATATCCAGAACTTTGAATAAAAGCTTTAAATTTAATAAAGCAACAGGAAATAAAGTGTCTTTTAATGTAATGCCTAAACCGAAATACACTTATGCCGGAGCGACGGTTTTGCTGGACGGTATCCGAGGTGATTTCAATTATGCAAACGGATCCTGGCTTGGCTATGAAGGAGATCCGATGGATGTCAATATTTCATTTTATGCGCCGACATTGATTTCTAAAGTTAAAATCGGTTGCCTGGTTCAGTTCGGCGAATACGTCTTCCCTCCGGTGAGGCTAACTGTTTATGGGGCAGGAGAAAATGGATTGTTCGAACAACTGGCAGAAGTGAATATACCGATGGCTACCGAAAAGGATAAGGATGGATTATATGAGTATTCTTGCGATTTTCAGGATTATAATGCTTCCGAATTACGTGTTGTAGCGGTTCCTGTAAATGCTATCCCACAGTGGCATGGAGCCAGAGGTGAAAAAGCCTTCATTTTTGTGGATGAGATAATCATTGAATGATAATGTTATCAAATTGACTCTATTTTGCGGATTATCAATCTCTTTTATCATAAGAAGAGACTGCTTAATCCGCATTTTTTAATCGGATACCCAATAGAAGGTCTATAAATGGCGCATTGACCTTGATGTTAAAAATAAAATTATATATAAATGAAAAACACCAGTTATTTTTTTTTGGTAATCTGTTTTATTTTATTGGAATCCAGATGTCTTATCGGAGCATCATCAACTCCGGCTGAAAAGATTTTTATTTGTGATGAAGTCCCCTTCGTTATAGCAAAGGAGGCATGGGGTGCTGATATGCGGGGAAACCACCGTGCTGTAATTGTTGTAAATCGTTTGGCGGACTTTGTTAAGGTAGAATTGCCCTGGAGAAGATCGGATTTAAACCCCGAGTCAAAAAAAATTGTCGTTGTTGATGCCACTACAAATACAGAAATAAAGAATGTTTTTGTGAAATTGTTGACCTCAGAAAAAGGAGAAGTGTTTTTTGAACCATGTTCGGGTAAAGGGGAATATCACATTTACTATTTACCCTACAAATTCAGAAAAGGTTGGGATGATGCGAGATATGGGAAACCATGGAATGATTATTTGACTCCTGACTACGAGGCTGATCCTTTGTGGGTTGAAAAAGTGAATACTGCGAAGAAAGGAGCAGAAGCAAAATTACTTCGTTTTGAAAGTAGAACTGATTTTGACTATATGGCTCCTATGGGTTTGATTGCTACTCAAAAAGAAACAGAAAGACTAAAGAGGAAAAACAAACAGAATCCCGTTGTTTTTCTTGAAGATAGAAGGTTCCCGATCAGTCAGACTCGTAATCTGCCTGCCCGTTGGGCAATGAATCCGACATTCAGCGAATTTTCAGGGGAAGCCTTGTTGAACGAATATTATGTTTGGCAGTTAGGAATATGGGCTGCTCATGAAAAGGTAGAGAATATCAGACTTGAATTCTCAGACTTGACGAATGGAAAATCAATTATTCCAAAGGATCAAATCACCTGTTTTAATCAGGAAGGTGTGAATTGGAACGGAAAGCCAGTCTCTTTTGATGTTCATGTAGACAAAGATAGGATTCAGGCCTTATGGTGTGGCGTACAGATTCCGGAAAATATATTTCCCGGTGTTTATTCCGGTTTTATAAATATTACAGGAAAGAATATAGATACTCAACGGATCGATATATCTGTAAATGTAGTAAATCAAATCCTTGCTGATAAAGGGGACGCAGAACTGTGGAGGCATTCTCGTTTACG
>JBOFCW010000106.1:0-1968 GCA_051646395.1 Bacteroidales bacterium | reverse complement strand
GGTAGATAAATAATGGTGCTAATATCACCGAAAATAACAACAAATAAAGAATGAACCACAGGTGGTGCCAACTGATGTTTCCATCGGGATAAGCTCCCGTAAAGGCCGATTCGGATAAGTATCCGAAATAAGAGCCTGAAAACTGAGACTTAACGATCCGTTCGAAATAAACCTGTGGAGGCACGATGAAAAGCATGCCGAACAAAAACGGTATCAGAAGCCGCTTGTTTCTTTCTTTTACAAAATCAGTCATACTCCTTATTCGAAGAGCAAATGCCGTACCCATTCCGGAAATCACAAACAACAAAGGCAATCGCCACTGATTGAGAAACAGCATCGGATATACGAGCCATTCTACCACCTCGTTATTTTTGAAATGAAAACTCCAGGGACAGAAAAACATCCCGACATGATACAGTATCAAAAGAAGAAACAGCAATACCCTCAGATTGTCTAAATCGTGTCTGCGCATAATTTGAAAATTTAAGATTATGCACAAAACTAAAAGGTTCTGCTATTATGGAAAAGCTGTTTGTGACGAACGGGTAATCAGTGGGACGAATGGTTCTGAAATGTTTTGTAGTGTTCTGCAAATAGGGATGAGTTGCCTCTTGATACCGGTATCTGGCCTTCTGCCTGATTAATGGTGAGCATATAGCCCTTGGCATTGCCGGATACGCGCTGTATGTAATTGAAATTAACGATAAACGAACGGTGAACCCGCATGATGTAACTATGGTCTGTCAAACATCTCTCGAAATCGGAAATAGTCATCCGGATCAGCTTCTTTTTCAAGATTTCTTTTTCAAAGGTATAAACGGTCAGGTAATTCCCCTCCGATTCGGCATACGCGAACGTTTCCGGATCGACATAAAAATGATCTGATCGGATTGCTGTTTCGATTTCAACTTTATTCGGTCGGTTTAAGGTTCCTGGTGGATTCTCACCTGTCATCCTCAATGGTTTCAAAAACAATCGAATAATCAACAACATCAAAGAGCCGAACAAAAAGGCATGCTTTATCTCTTCCAAAAAATATCGGGAAGAAAGGTTATCAACGTTGTCATAAATAATCGGCCGGATCATGAAGTTCAGGGTTCCGATAAGCAGTAACAAAAGAAGGAGCCAGAGCAGGTCGTGAAATGATCTTTGTATGCTGACGATCGTGTAGTGCCGGATGCAGCTGATTGTGAAAAATGCAAAGGTTGCGTTGAAAGCAAAAAGGCTGCATATCCAGAAATAATGAAACTGATGTTCCGATTTATCCACATGAAAAGGTTCAAAAAAATACGCGAACAGAAATGTACAAACGAATATCAACCCTCCGGTCAATAAGTCGTTTTTGGGATCAGTAAATATTCTTTCGGTTTTAATTTTGAAAGGTATTTTTATCATGGTCGTTGATTCTGGAGATGCTATTTTTACAAAGATATATGTTTGTGTTGCAGTAGCAAAGGAATCCAGATGGTTATAACAAGATCAGGACAGTCCGCAACGTATGCGTAAAATTTATATTTGTGCATAATATTGTAATTAATAATTTAAATTATGTAATATTGCGTATTATTAATCTTTGTCTGATGGATATTAATGAAATCGTCCTAATTCACCTTCTGTTGACTATCTCGCCAGAAGGTATGTAAATGGCGCATTTATACATTAATGTCAAAAATCAACTTATATATAAATGAAATCGCCATAACTCACCTAAAGTTGAGATACCCAACATAAGGTATATAAATGGCGCATCTGACTTTAATGAAAAAAATAAATTATATACAGATGAAAACACGTTGCTTATTTGCCTCGCTAATCGGATTGGGACTCACTCCGGTTGTGTCGGCCATGAAAAATTATGTAACATCGGTTGATCAGAGTATCATAAACGAAGCTCCGATAATCTTGACTAAAGATATTAAGTATGGAAGTGAGTTTTTTAATTATATCGAAAACACATTGATTTATCCT
>JBOFCW010000008.1:0-4249 GCA_051646395.1 Bacteroidales bacterium | reverse complement strand
AGCCTGCCGTTCCGTCATAGTGGAAGCTAAAACGGGTGATTATAATTTGAAAGATTGCGTTCTCTTATTGTGCTTTTACCGGCATAAAATCGCTCCAGTTGGTATTCTGAACGATGCCAGAGGCGTTGATTTCGGCATTCGGAATCGGATACTGGAACATTCCGTCGATCAACCGGTTCGTACCTCCGCCGACAGAGATCGTTTCTTTGCGGCGACGTGCATCAAGCAGGCGGTGTCCCTCCTGAAATAATTCGCGACGGCGTTCGTCTGCGATAAATGACTTCAGAACGTCAATGTCTGCAGGCAGATCATCAGCATCTTCGATTGCAACATTGCGTTTGGCTACTTCAAACAAAGCTTCTGCCGCAGCTTTGGCATTGCCCGCCTCGGCTTCACATTCCGCCACGATCAGATACATTTCCGGCAAACGAACTACAGGCACATTGGTGATCGTTTCGGCATATTTGCCTCCTTTATAAGAACCGTCATCATGCGCACCGGTCATTTTCGAATGGCGGATATCCGTAGATGCGTACATTGCTGCCAATTCATTCGATATACCCAGTCCGTAGGTGTTGTAAAGCGTATTGATCGAATTAGCCGAAAGGTAATCATTCGAAGATTTTGCAATCACGAAGATATCTTCGGGAGAGCCCGATATTTTATCGAACATCTCGTTATAAGCGTTTTCCGTAGTAACGATTTTCCCGCTATGCTTCTTAATCGCGTTCAGGGCATGTTTCTTTGCATTCGCAAAATCGCCTTTGTATAGATAAACGCGGGCCAAAAGAGCTTCGGCAGCCTGAGCGTTCAGGTAGAACAGTGAAGCTTTTTTTCCGGATAGCTCAGCAGCTTCGATCGCTGACTCGAACTGCCCGATGATGTATTCATATGTTTCACCCAAGTTGGAGCGTCCGATGCTTTCAAATAGCTCTACCGGTTCATGTACCAGCACCATTCCCTGCTCCTCGTCATTCGTGCCGTCGTAAGGAAGACAAAACAGATTGGTCAGGGCGAAAGTACCGAAACCACGCAGAGCATAGGCTTGCGACAATCCCTGATAAATGGTAAGCGAATCGGATTTACTTCCGGCATTGGCCAACAACTTATGAGATGCCTTGATAATGCGTGCCGAATGATCGATCACCTTTCCGCCCGCTTCCCAAATCAACTTCAGATCGCCGGTTGTCGGCTGATAGCTGTAGTTATACAGCGACATCAAGTGAGTGGTCTTGTCGGAATGAAACACATTATCCGCCCCCATTTCCGTTGCGGCTGTCAGATTCCGTCCGCAAAAGGCATGGTGTCCCATCCAGTAATATACACCATTTAGTGCGGTAGAGATATCTTCAACTTTGTTGATGGCTACCGGCGCACCTACATTCTGATGCGGATCGAGTTCAAGAAAATCGGAGCCACACGACGACAGCATCGCTGTCATCGCCGAGGCAAAAAAGATATTTTTTATATTCAACATAATCGTTACTTCTTTAATAAGGTTAGAAAGACAGGTTAACACCGAAAGTAAATGTACGCGGAACCGGATACGCCCATGACTGGATTCCGTCTGCACGGGTTTCAGGATCGAATCCGATGTAATCGGATGCTCTTACCGTAAACAGATTGTCGGCATTCATATAGATGCGCGCATTCGAAAGATGAAGCTTGCTCAACCAGGCTTTCGGGAATGAATAACCGAAAGTCAGATTTTTCATACGCAGGTACGAACCATCCATCAGGAATCGTGTTGAATGCTGGTGTGCATTCGAAGAGTTTCCATAAACAAACTCCGGTACATCGGTGATATCACCCGGTTTACGCCATGCGTTATCATATACGTAGTTCGATACCGGACCGAACGTGTAATGTCCTACCTGCATATCATAATTGAATCCGGCATTATAAACCTTACCGCCCACTTTGTAAGCGAAGTCCAGCCCCAGATCGAATCCTTTATAGCTGATCTGTGTTCCGAATCCACCCAGTAGTTTGGCATCGGCCGTACCGGCGATACGTTGTCCGGCCTCACGGAAGTTATACGTTTTCTCGTCGCCCTCTGTTCCTTTCAACCACATCGGTTTTCCGTTTTCGGGATCTACCCCTGCATAAACAGGCATATAGAATGTGTGATAAGCCTCACCCACTTTACGAATCGTAGTAGCATTCTCAATCGGTTTATCGGTATCCAGTTTGATGATCTCATTGCGGTTGTGCGACAGATTGGTCGTGAAGTTCACGCTCCAGTCTTTGTTTTTGAATACATTGATATTGATCAACGCTTCTACTCCGCTGTTTTTCATCTCACCCAGGTTCATCGGAATCGAAGAAACACCACCCATCATGGTTACGGGCACGTCGAAGATCATATCTTTCGTTTTCTCGTTGTAATAGTCGATTTCGATATTCACACGATTAAACAAAGAGATATCCGTTCCGATATTGAATTTGGCGGCACGCTCCCATTTCAGATTCGGATTAGCGATCTGAACAGGCACCTCGCCCGGCAATTTGTTGTAGTTGTAACCGAATCCGTAAAGGCCTAGCGCATCGTACCAACCGATATCCTGATTACCTACCGTACCGTAACTTGAACGGATGGTCAGGTTGTTCAGCCATGATTTCGAATCTTCCATGAAGACTTCTTCCGAGATACGGTATTTACCACCGATCGAGTAGAAAAGCCCCCATTTGTTGTCTGCCCCGAAACGGGAAGAACCGTCGTAACGCAAACTACCCGACAGGTAGTAACGCGATGCGAAATCATAGTTGATATTACCGAAATACGAAGCCAGTGTTGATTCGTATTTACGGGAAACGGCGTTTACCGGTGTTGAAGCATTATTCAGCTCCGGCCCTGCATTCGGCGCATAATTATTGGCAGCCAGCATTTTGCGGTCGCGCGTTTGTTTCTGCGCTTCCTGTCCGATCAACACGTTCACGTTGTTCTGATTGAACGAACGGATCCAGTTAACGGTATTGGTGATAGTCCATGTAAACAATTTCTCGTTGTTTTTCATCCCCTGACGGTTGACACTGATCCCCTGAGGGTTCATCATCGACCACAAAAAGAACTCATCGAGATCGAACAGGTTCAAACCGGCACTCGTTTTGGCGGTAAATCCTTTGCCGAAATTGATGCTCACCCATGGATTGACAATTGCTACCGTTTGCTTCTGCTCACGTTTATCACCCAACTCTTTATCATTCATGGCCACCGGATTATAGTTGGCTTTCAGATTATAGCTTCCGTCGGGATTATACACCTGTTGATAAGGGCGTAAATCATAAACGGCTACGATCGGATTGGTATATTGCGATTCTGATTGTGAGTTTTTGATATCCGATACCGATGCATTCGCCTGTACTCCCCAAGAGAAGATCTTTCCGGTTGACGACAAGTTCATTCGTCCCGAATAACGGCGCATTCCGGTGTTGATCAGAACCCCCTGCTGGTCGAAGAACCCTCCGCTCACGAAATAGTTAAGACCATCTTTACCCCCTTGTACGTCTACGTTGTAATCCTGACTTACACCGGTCTGCAAAACTTCCTGCAACCAGTCTACGTTCTGCGTATTGGCATTATATCCGAAACGGTTATACATGTAATCCAAAGCTGACTCCTTAGTAGGATAACTCGATGGAGCATATTTGGTAACTGCGTCCGACCAGATGTCATTGTATTTATCCAGACTCACCGTACGGTAGTTATGATCCAGATTCGCTATTTTGGAAAAACCGGCTTTCGCGGCGAAATTTACCGTCGGAGCGCCGCTCTTACCTTTTTTGGTAGTAATCACGATCACCCCGTTGGCAGCACGCGCACCATAGATGGAAGTAGCGGTTGCATCTTTCAATACGTTGATGCTCTCGATATCGTTCGGATTGATATTTGCCAGTGGCGAAGCGGATAACTGTCCCGAACCTGCGCCTGAATATTGTCCTAATTTATCGGTAAACATCGGCATCCCGTCAATCACATACAACGGCTCAGTACCGGAGTTGATGGATCCCGTACCGCGGATCGACACGGAGGCAAACTGCCCGGGCTGTCCCCCCGCATTATTCATTTGCAGACCGGCCACCGATCCCTGAAGGGATTTCATAAAGTTACCGTCTGTTTTATTCATTAAATCTTCACCTTTTACGGTCTGTGCAGATCCGGTGAAGGCTGCTTTTTTAGTGACACCGTATCCGGTCACGATCACCTCATCCAGATTTTGTGTATCCGGATTCATCGTAATTTTCATAT
>JBOFCW010000095.1:0-2605 GCA_051646395.1 Bacteroidales bacterium | reverse complement strand
TTCAATTTTAGTAATGGTTTCAAACAAGGTTTTTTCATTTGGATAGTCCGTTACTTCTTGCTGAGCAACTGCTGCTAATCCGCAAAAACCACATAAAGTAAGACTTAATAGTTTTTTCATCTGTATATAATTTATTTTTTCATTAAAGTCAGATGCGCCATTTGTCATCTGTAATTGGGTAGGAGTGCAACTCTGACCAAAGCGCACCATCTTTGATCAGAGTTGTTGATTTTTTAATAATTATTGAAATATTCCTGGATCTGATTCCAATCGTTTGTTTTCAATAGAGCAAGCATAAGAAGTACACGTGCTTTTTGCGGATTCAATTCCTGAGAAGCCACGAAATGGTATTTCGCATCGTCTACCTCGTTATCCAATGTTGTCGGACCGGTAGGAACTCTGCTGGATCGTACGACAACGATGCCACTTTTTGCAGCATTGGCTAAAGGTTCGAACATGTTGACATGTATATTTCCATTACCTACACCTGCATGAACGATTCCTTTATAATTCCCTTTGACAAGGGCGTTCAATGCTTCAGGCTCTACATTTGAATAGCTATAGATGATACCTACCTTCGGAAGTTGAGTAACGCCGGTAACATCAAAAACAGAGTTGGTTGTATGTTTTTTTAGGGTAATGTCATTATAAACCACCTTTCCATTCAGGATATAACCCAACGGCCCGGAGTTAGGAGCCTGGAAGGTTTGAACATTTACGGTATTCATTTTTGTCACGCCATGTGCGTCCAGTACGATACCATTCATTGCAACCAGAACACCTTTTCCCACCGATTCCTTTGAGGCGGCTACGACTACGGCATTGTAAAGATTCAGCGGGCCGTCGGCACTCAACGCAGTCGAAGGTCTCATAGCTCCGGTCAATACGACCGGTTTGTTGCTTTTTACCGTAAGGTTCAGAAAATATGCGGTTTCTTCCATTGTATCGGTTCCGTGTGTGATTACGATACCATCCACGTCCGATTGCGCCAATAGTTCGTTGATGCGTTTTGCAAGCGTCAGCCAAACTTCATCATTCATGTCTTGAGAACCGATTCGAACGACTTGTTCTCCCGTCACATTGGCAACGTCTTCCACCTGAGGAACGGCAGCAAGTAGTGCTCCGATAGCAACCTGCCCTGCCGTATAGTTTGTTTTCGTAGCCGATTCACCTGTTCCGGCAATAGTGCCACCCGTTGCAAGAATGCGGATATTTGCCTTCTGCGCTCCTACACCAAACGAAAGCATCAATAAGCTTACGATCAATGCTACATTTTTTAAATTCAGTCTCATAGTTTTCTTTTTTTATAAAGGTTTATATCACATTGTTTATATGCGTTCATTACCTAATTCTATAAACAGAACATTCGCCTGAAACAGATGTTTAAAGGCATGGGTTAAAAGAGCTAAACAGATGTTTCTCTTTGTCTAGCTAAGAATATTTAATATAGAAATCCTTTGTTTTTTATTAAATTTGTAATAGTAAGGTGAGATGGACATAGCGAATTTGTACCTTGATGTTAAAAATAAAATTAGATACAGATGAAGACAGATCGGATAGCTTCAGAATTTTATGCGGGTTGCATGCTGGGTGCGGCAGTTGGAAGCGCAATGGGCAATTGTTGTCGTCAGGAAAATAAAACCACCGGTTTTACGCATCCTTTTTATTTCGACGGCCTGATGCAGCTTGCACTTTTTACGGCCGAAGGTTTGCTAAGAGCTACCCATCGCGCCAAAATGCATGGTTCGAACGGTACTTTTTCAGAACTCATCTATGAGTCATATCAACGTTGGTTAAAAACACAACTGACCGATTTTAATGATTTGGTAGAAATGCCGCAAAATGACGGGTGGCTTGTGCGCAGAAGTGAGATGTACCATAAGGGTTACCAACCCAAACATACGATGGACGTATTGAAGAAAAAAGAGCCCGGAGATATGCGTAATCCCGTATCCGGATATTCTGATTATGAAGCCATGATGCGCGTATTTCCTATCGGATTGATGTTTCCGGGCGATCTTTCCCTTTGTTTTCAAATCGGATGTGAAACGGCAGCCCTTACTCATGGAGTGGAAGAGGGATATTTGTGCGGTGGTTTTTTCGCAGCTCTTATATCGGGGATTGCATCCGGCAAATCGCTTTCAGAATCGATTGAACCGGTGTTGGAGATACTGGATAATTATCCTGCGGACGGAAAAGCTGTGCGGACAGCTATTACTGACGCATTGTATTTTTCGGACGATCTGGCCGCGACGGATCCCATGCTGATCGATGAGCAGATTGAAAAATTCATATCAGGCATGACTGATCAAGAGAACGCCCGCAATATACTTTCCTACGCCCTTGTTTGCCTGCTGTCTCATCCGGATGATTTTCATGCGGCAATATCTATGTCGCTGAGATATAAGGCGGCCACACATGCCGTTGCAATGTTTGTCGGAGCCGTTTGTGGATTGGTAAATTCAGAATCGGCCATTCCCGGCGATTGGATTTCTCAGTTGCGTCATAAAGAAATCGTTTTGCAACTCGCACAGGATCTTTTAGTCACCATCAAAGGAGGCATTTATATAGCAGACAGAGAATGGAAGCGAAAATATCCGGGATG
>JBOFCW010000090.1:0-7398 GCA_051646395.1 Bacteroidales bacterium | reverse complement strand
CACATAATTCCAGCCGGAGGAGAATCTCGCGAAATTGATTTACGCGGGCACAAACGCATTATTAAAGAAATCGTCTTTTATTACAAAACCAAACCACGCAGAAAAAACGATCGCAACGACCGTTATGATCGCCACAGGCCTTCTCATACACTTCGTGCCTCTGTTTCCGTTTGGGGACGTCATTAAACTAATGACTAAAAAAAGACGTAGCTGATTTTAACGGCTGCGTTTTTTTATCACTATTCCTTCTCTTTAATAAATTATTCCTTGTTTATGAAAAAAACAATCATTGTTTCACTGGCATTCATAGGATGTACAGCTGCTCTTTCAGCACAAAGCATACCCGAGAAAGAAGAAACTCCTTCTCTAATAGAACGGATCTTTAAACCGGACAACGACTCGAAAAAATTTCAGCTATTCCTCCATACGAAAGGCTCGTTCAATGCAGAAATGCCAAACGGAAAATTTGAAGAAGCTAAGTTCAGAATGGATCAACTTCGTATTGAAATGCGGGGTGACATCAATAAAAATATTTATTATCGTTATCAACAACGTCTGACGGCATTTCCTGATCCTTCGGGCACATTTGACAATCTACCCCTGAAGATTGATTACGCAGGCGTAGGTTATCGCTTTAACGAAAAATGGCGATTGTTTGCAGGTAAAATGTGTACGGCTTATGGGGGTATTGAATTTGACGATAACCCGATCAATGTATATCAGTATAGCACCATCCACGAAAACATGATCGCTTTTCTTACCGGTATTGATATAGGTTATCACCTGACCCCTGATCATGAATTCCGATTCCAAATACTTGATGCAAGAAACGAATCGATGGAAAAAACCTACGGAAAAATTCCAGAATATATCAAACCGAGCAAGTTGGATTTGGTTTATACGTTGAACTGGAACGGGTATATGGGCCCAAACAGAATGTTCGCAACGCGCTGGTCTGCCTCTGTACTTAATGAGGCAAAAGGTAAAAACATGTATTATGGTGTTTTGGGAACAGCTATGAATACCGGAAAATTCGGAATGTTTCTGGATTTGATGTACTCGCGCGAAGAACTGGATCGCAAACAAATGATATCCCGTATCGTAGCAGATAAGACCAATGGATTTACCCAGACATCTGTAGACTATTCATCTGTGATTTTGGGTTTAAATTATCGTTTTGCTCCTAAATGGAATATATTCGCAAAAGGAATCTGGGATACGGCATCAAAATATGAAGCAACCGGAATCGTAGAAAAGGGATTATATCAAACTGCATGGGGTTATTCAGGTGGTATTGAGTTTTACCCGATCAAAAATGACAACCTCCATGTTAATTTGGTTTATACAGGACGTCAATTCAATTATACCAACAGAGCAAAAGCGTTCGGCGCGACTGATTATTCACACAATAAACTCGAATTGAGTTTCATTTATGCCATGCGTCTGTTTTAATTCTTTCATAAACAAACGGGTCGGTTCTTAATTTATAGGAGCCGACCCGTTTTATATAGCTATTTACCAAAGCTTATTTTTTAGATTACTTTCCATTATCTATATCACTCTGGGATGTAAGTTCATCCGAATCATCCGTGAGATTTATTTTCAGATTTTTCTTCCATGTCTTTTTCTTTTTCTTAAGAGTAATTTTATCCAAATCACATGCTGGAAGAATCCGTTTCATGCCGTATTCTGTTTCTAGTATTCTCACTGTATCCTGATAACCCAATTTAAAAATCTGAGAGATATTTTCCAAATCGAAAGTACTGTAATGGAGAGCCTCCTGCACTTCTACTAAAATATCGCACAGACCTTTATCTTCGAATGTATTCGACCTGAACATAAACCGGTATGACCGCTGCGCAATCTGAATCATATTTTGCTTATAATCTTCTGTTATGATTGGGCTTACGTTTATACCTATTACTTTCTCACACAAATCCCGTATTGGAACTACCGGAAAATTACGGAATATACCTCCATCCACATAATGCACGCCGTTGATCTCCACCGGATTAAATATCACCGGCACGCTACAAGAAGCCAAAATACAAGGAGCTAATTCACCCTGCTCAAACACTACACTTTTCCCATGATCCAAGTCACTGGCAATAATATGTAGAGGGATATTCAGTTCTTCAAATGTTTTCACGTGCAGATTTTGCAGAAGAAAATCCTGAAAAGGAGAATGATCGAAAAAACCGGCCTTTGGAAGAAGAAATTTAACAAAATTGGTAAATTCTTTTCCGTGAAACATTTTACTGATTTCTATCGGATCGTTTCCAGCGGCATACAGAGCTCCGACAATTGCACCGGCACTAGTTCCGGCAATGACATCCGGTTTCAATCCAAACTCTTCTAAAGCCAGAAGAGCTCCACAATGAGCAAATCCTTTAGCCCCACCTCCACTCAATGCCAAACCTAGTTTATATTTTTTCTTCTCCATGCTACTATTCTTTACCGCAAGATAGGTAAAATCCCAAAGAAGTTAAAGTATCATAGATATAAATAATCTCATGTCCCCTATGATTCATTACTTTGTTTACAGTTCAGTGATGACATTATTATTGTTATTTTTGCACTGTAAATACATAAATTAAACCGTTATTTTATGAGCGAAATTTCTCAAGACAACATTCAGGTGTTAATCGAAACATCATTAGGTAATATCAAAGTGATGCTTTATAATGATACGCCCAAACATAGAGACAACTTTATCAAACTAGTTAAAGAAGGTTTTTATAACGATACAATTTTCCATCGGGTAATCAAAAATTTCATGATACAAGGTGGAGATCCGGATTCGAAAGGAGCTCCTGCTCAAAAATCACTGGGAACAGGTGGTCCCGGATATACGGTTCCTGCGGAGATTGTTTACCCGAAATTTTTTCACAAACGAGGTGCTCTTTCTGCAGCACGTCAGGCCGATCAGGTAAATCCTGAAAAAGAATCTTCAGGCTCTCAATTTTACATCGTATGGGGAGATGTTTATAACGATGGAAAATTGAATAAACTGGAACAAAACATGAACGCTCAAAAAGAAAGAGCAATCTTTGACAAACTCGTTGCTGCAAGACGTAAAGAAATTATGGATTTACGACGTAACAAGGATCAACAGGGTTTATTTGAGTTACAAGAGGAGCTTGTTGCTCAGACAAAAGCTGAAATGATGGAGTCTGGTCCGGTTGTATTAACAGAAGAACAGCGCACTGCTTACAAGACACTGGGAGGCACCCCTCATCTTGATAATGAATATACCGTATTCGGCGAAGTGATTGAAGGATTAGACATTGTTGAAAAAATACAGAATGCCGAGACCGGAAATAACGATCGTCCGAAAGAGGACATCAAAATGAAGATTTCTTTAATCTGAGACGGATATGACAAATGCGGAAAGAATAGAACAGATTGTATTATCTCAACGCAATTTTTATAATTCGGGGGCTACTCAGGATTATAAAGAACGGATCATTCAACTGGAAAAACTTGAGGCGATGATTCTTGTTCATGAAACGGAGATATGCAAAGCCTTGTTTGAGGATCTTCATAAATCAGCTAACGAGAGCAGAATGACAGAGATATCACTGGTTCTTTCCGAAATAAAATATCATAAGAGGCATCTCAAGCGGTGGATCAAGCCGCAAGGGGTGCCTTTTTCTCTTTTTTCCTTACTAGGGAAAAGTTATATACAATATCAACCCCTTGGAATTACGCTAATCATAGCACCCTGGAATTACCCTGTATTACTTTTATTAAGTCCGTTGATTGGCGCTATTTCCGCTGGCAATTGCGTGGTTCTGAAACCTGCACCTCAGGCCGTCAATACATCCGCTTTACTGGCAAAGCTTATAAATGAATATTTTCCAGAAAAATACATAGCTCTTTTCGAGGGACACAGTGATATCAATCAAATATTGTTGGCTCAACCTTTCGACTACATTTTTTTTACAGGCGGTGCGGGTTTTGGTCAATATGTCGCAACTACGGCCGCACAAAGATTAATACCTTATACTCTGGAGCTGGGAGGTAAAAGCCCTTGTATTGTCAGCAAACACGCAGATATCGAACTGGCTGCCAAACGCATCGTCTGGGGAAAATTTCTGAATGCAGGCCAAACTTGCATCGCTCCGGACTACCTTCTCGTCGAAAATTCAGTAAGATCTAAACTGATTGATAAAATTATTCAATACATTATCCGTTTCTTCACAGATAATCCGGAACAAACAGACTATTATCCTCGTATCATTACCGCAAAAGCTACGGAACGGCTCATCGGACTAATTCTATCAAATCATGTCATTTATGGAGGCAATTATAACCTAAATGACAATTATATATCTCCCACTCTTATCGAAATCGATATAAATCTGACACAAGAAGAATTGATGCAAGAAGAAATTTTCGGTCCCTTATTACCAATTATTTCCATTGATAATCTGAGCGAAGCAATTTCATTTATTAGCCTCCGTCCGAAACCCCTTGCCCTTTACTTCTTTGGTCCTGTATCAGAAGCATTACATATCGAAAGGAACACTTCGTCGGGAGGAATGTGTATCAACGATACGATTCTGCAAATCGCAAACCACCATCTCCCTTTCGGTGGAGTAGGAAACAGTGGTTGGGGAAGGTATCATGGGTTCGAAAGTTTTCGCACATTCAGTAACCCCAGAGGTATTTATAAATCCCTACCCTTGTTAGACCTTAAATTCAGATATGCTCCTTATAAATTACCTCAAATTCTAAAACGTTTTCTTTAAATGACGAACAAAAAGATCAATAGTGATGTAATACAATAAATATATTGATTAATTTAATTCGCTATGAATATGAAATCACTGATTGGAACACCGGCTCCCGAATTCAAGGCTCCGGCTATTGTTAACGGTACTGAATTTGTAGAGAACTTCTCTCTGGAACAATATCTTGGAAAAAAATATGTAATCTTTTTTTTCTATCCAATGGACTTTACCTTTGTTTGTCCGACAGAACTGTTGGCTTTTGAAGAGAAAAAGGCAGAATTCGACAAACGTAATACGGCTGTAGTTGGTTGCTCTGTCGATTCGAAATTCTCACACTTCGCCTGGTTACAAACCGATCGAAAAAAAGGAGGCATCAAGGGTGTAACCTATCCACTAGTTTCGGATTTCTCAAAGACTATTGCCATGAATTATGGCGTTCTGGCAGGTGATTTCGAATACAACGAATCTGATGAAATGGCTTTTAGTGGTGAGCCAGTTGCATATCGAGGATTATTTTTGATTGATAAAAGAGGGATAATCCGACACCTACTCATCAATGATCTGCCTTTAGGACGCAATGTGGATGAAGCTCTGCGTATTGTCGATGCGCTTCAACATTTTGAAGAATATGGGGAAGTTTGTCCGGCAAACTGGTCAAAAGGAAAAGATGCGATGAAGGCAACGAGCGAAGGCGTAGCCGATTATTTGAGCAATCATTAAAAATAACAACAAATCCATTACAGCGCGCGCGTTTCAGAATTCATGAAATGCGCGCGCTGCCTTTTTATTTATTTTATTATATTTACCCGTCTAACATTAACTATCATAACAGACAGATCCTATGGAAAAAAAATATGCAGGAGAATTAATCTCTTTCCTTGACAAAAGCCCCAATAACTTTTACGCAATCAAAACGCTTAAAGAAGAGTTATCACAAAATGGCTTTGTAGAAATAAATGCCGGAGACAATTGGTCAATAAAAAAAGGTGAGAAATATTTCGTAACAAAAAACGACTCTTCCCTATTTGCTTTCATCCCCGGTAACGAGTCCATTGCAGAAGCCGGGTTCAAATTAATTTGTGCGCACAGTGATTCACCGTCGTTCCGCATCAAACCAAATCCGGAAATGCTTACTGAAGGTGGTGTTCTGAAATTAAATACCGAAGTATATGGTGGTCCTATCCTATATACGTGGTTCGACCGTCCACTTTCATTAGCAGGACGCGTTATCTTAAAAAGCGAAGATCCATTAAACCCCGCGACACGCCTGGTCGACATCAAACGTCCGATCCTGATTATTCCTCATTTGGCAATCCATATGAACCGAGGTGTAAATGAAGGCAATGCCTTAAGTAAACAAAAAGATATGCTTCCGGTAATAACCATTGTAAACGAATCTTTTGAAAAAGAAAATTACTTATTGAAACTGATTGCTGCAGAGTTAGGAGAAGAGCCAGAAAATGTTCTTGATTTCGACCTGACCCTATATGACGTTCAAAAAGGATCACTAGTCGGTTTGAACGAAGAATTTATTTCATGCGGACGCCTTGATGACCTGGCTATGGTTCATGCCGGTATGCGAGCTTTACTTGATTCGGCAAGCTGCAAGCAAACCAAAGTATTAGCCATTTTCGACAATGAAGAAACCGGTAGTGGCACGAAACAGGGAGCAGCCTCTCCGGTTCTTGCCAATATTTTAGAAAGAGTGGTAAAATCGCAAGGAGGAAACAGCGAAGACTTCTATCGAGCCATCGCTCACTCATTCATGATTTCAGCTGATATGGCCCACGCTTTACATCCCAATTATCCGGAAAAACATGATCCAACGAATCATCCTAAAATGGGATGCGGTCCGGTTATTAAAATCCATGCCAATCAAAAATACCTTACAGATGCAGATTCAGCTGCAGTTTTCAAAACCATTTGCCAATTAGCAGATGTACCTGTTCAAGAATTTGTAAACCATTCTGACATGGTGGGCGGATCGACTCTTGGTAATATACTGACCTCACAGTTAGAAATGCGTGGGGTAGATATGGGGAATCCTATGTGGGGGATGCACTCGGTACGAGAAACAGCGGCCGTAGCTGACCATATTTATGCGATAAAGGCCTTTACAAAGTTTTTCGAAGTATAAAATACCCCCTTAGTCCCCTTCGAACAAATAATCGGTTTCGGCTGTTTGAATTTTATAGAGTTATCACTTAAAACACTTCTTAAAATGAAAACGAAACCGGTTTTAGTTCTTGTTTGTCTTATCTTATCTTGTTTATGCCTCGATGCGCAAAATCTTAGAGGTGACGGTTTAAAATCATCTATCGTTAAATACGAAATGAAAGCGCAGGATATGCAACTTCCAATGGTTGAATACAAAGATGATTATGGTAAAAAAATCTGCACAAAAATGACTGTGATGGGAAGCGAGATTGGTTATGTCATCAGCGATGACAAAAGCTATATGATCAATTACACTCAGAAACAATACATGGAAATTGACAACCCTCAGGATCCGATCGATTACAATGAAATGACTCCTGAGATGATTAAAAAATATAATATCGTAGCTACTGGAACCGGAGAATTTTTAGGTAAGAAATGCACGATTTATACGGCAGAAATCAAAGAAACAAAACCAGAAATCAAAACAACATCCTGGATTTAC
>JBOFCW010000084.1:0-3652 GCA_051646395.1 Bacteroidales bacterium | reverse complement strand
ATTATTTTAATTTCAAAATCCCCTATTTCAATGACATCATGCAGTTTAGGGATCGTTTGGTAATAATGCAGTATAAAACCGGCCAATGTGACGTACTCATCCGATTCAGGAATATCCAGAGCGAAGAGCTCATTGATCTTCTCTATTTCAAGGCGTCCCGAAAGCTCAAATTCATCATCCGATAGTTTCCGGGCAATATAATTATTCGTATCGTGTTCATCTTCGAAATCACCAAAAATTTCTTCAAACAAGTCTTCCATCGTTATTACACCGGCAGTCCCACCAAACTCATCGACAACTACCGCTATACTCCGCTTCTTTTCCAGCAGCTGCTTCATCAGTTTATTAACCGCCATCGTTTCGGGCACAATCGGAATCTGCGTTATTTTCGTTGTCCAGTTTTCCGGACGCTTAAACATTTCGGAAGAATGAATATAGCCTACGATATTATCGATATTACCCTTGTAAACCGGTATTTTCGAAAAGCCGGTTTCTATAAAAAGTCCCATCAATTCCTGTAGCTGCGAATCGATATTGATGGCGATAAGTTCCGTTCGGGGCACCATGCAGTCGCGTGCTTTCAAACTCGAAAAGTCGAGTGCATTCTGAAACATGATAACCTCGGGATCTGTCAATGTCACATCGGCCGACTCATCGATACTCTGCTGGATAAAAAAATCGAGATCCACCTTTGTCAGCACCCCGTGATGGCCACCTTTGTTCACTTTAAAACCGAATCCTCCTAAAATCAACCGGGAGATGAATGTAGTAAAGATCGTCACCGGATAGAGTATGATGTAAATCAGATACAATGGGAGTGCAAAGACTTTGAGTAAGAAATTGGGATTGATTTTAAAAACCGTTTTAGGAATAAACTCCGCAGTAACCAAAATCAACAATGTCGAAATAATAGTTTGCGACATCACAATAAAGGCCTCATTTTGCCAGACACGAGCTATTAACGGCTCCAGCATGGAGGCCATCAAAATACCATAAATGACCAATGCGATATTATTTCCGACCAACATGGTAGAAATAAACATCTCATGATTCCGGTAGAAAAGATTCAAAATATTACTGGTAATTCCTTTCTTCTTTTTATCAAGTTCAAATCGGACTTTATTCGAAGACACAAAAGCAATCTCCACTCCCGAAAAGAAAGCGGAAAAAATCAGTGCGATCACAATTCCTATAATATCTGTCGTCATGGATTATCCCCCTCCTTAATCTTAATGGAATCTGTTTTCAAAGAATCAGTCTTCAAAGAATCGGCAGCAGGTCTGACAGACTGAACCGGAAATATACCGCTCGGCGTGCGAATCGTGTATTTAGTCATCGATTCATTCGACTCAAAACCATACCCCTCTATAATAACATCCGCACGCTCAATGTGGATAAATTTATCCGAATAGATCTGTTGTTTCCGCTGATCCCAGAATAACTCATCCGTTTCGAAGCGATCTCCAGCCTGATTAAATATTTCCACATTATTTATTAAGTGCCAGAGCTTCTTATTCTTGTAAAAATAGGCGGTATCACCTTTGATACTTGCCTCCGTTTGATACAACGAATCAAACTTTTCAACAAAAATTCCTTTCGGAAAATACCATTTAGGCTCCTGCCCTTTTTCAAACATATCCCACTGAGCAGTCGTGATGCGATATTTCGTCACCCCTGAGTCAGAAATAAGAGTTGAGACATCTTCACTATGAAGAGACGGCATCTCTAATTTATCGGAAAAAGACTCTACAATCTCGTTTTTGGGCTTTGAGCAGGCAGGCAACACCAGCATCCCCACAAAAACAAACAGGCATACAATCAATTGCAAACAACGCATCAATGCGATCCGTTTTGTATAATTTATCATGAATAAACAATATCAGTTATCTGAAGAACAAAAATAAAAAAGAAAAGCCATAAATTACATGAATAGCACCATTTTCTATCCCTGTAATTTATGGCTTCTTTATAAAATCAAGCTACCAGATCATCAACGAACGGTAGTACGCTCCTGAATCCAACCTCCGATAGTAATTGTTTTTCCTTTTTCAAGCTCCTGGTGCATAAATACATCCTGTACGCTCGGGAAACGCTGACGGTAAGAAGATATCAACGAATTGATTTCCCCCGCACGATTTGGCTCTGCCGATTTAGCTCTTTCCAACTTATCAACTGCTGCAAAATAAACAGCCTGCGCCATGATCGGATCGTTCGGGTAGATATTATGTGCATCATTCGCATACATATTCGCAATCAAAATATAAGGAGTCGCCTGATTCGGATCAGATTCCAACGAACGATTCGCATAGGTACGCGCCTGTGGATAATTACGACGTTTGAAATAAATACTTGCAATATTCAAATCGATTTCAGCTTTATCTGCCGGTTCGGTAGCCAATTTGGCTGCTTCTTCGAAATAAGCGATTGCCTGTGGATAATCTTCTTTTTTGTAAGCTTGTTTACCCAGACCCAAAGCAGAATCCATCGTTGGCTCGATACGGTGAGCATAGTCAGAAGCAAGGAAATAAGCCTCAGTTTCCTGACATTTAGAACGACGAAGCAACGAAATAGCCTGTTTCAGGTATGCGATATTATCTTTATTCTCATCCAGTTTCGGACCATACATCGCTTGCAATGCATCACAATCAGCAGCACCGCTCATCGCAAATTCCTGTCCCAGATATGTTTTAACCTGCTCTGTATACTGAACCATCGCCCCTTTGGCCGATTTCATGTATTCATCCAGATATTCAACACCTTTCATATAAGTATTGATATAATTCTCACGTTCAGACGGGTTAGCTTTATAGATTTTAGAAGCAGTAGAAACCCACTCTTTGATTACCTCCGGGCTTGATGTTCCCTTACGAGCATCAACAGATTCTGTCAACCATTTGTAAGCAAGAGGCAAATCCGCTTTAGCTCCCATATAAGTAACATAATCCACACCTTTATTCCCCATAATTCGAGAAGCCGGGTATTGTCTGTCGTCACCGAAATATTTGATACGGTTGTCATAAAGACCCATCAGTTTTTCAACAAGAGCATCACGCTTTGCAGGATCCTTTTCATTTTTGATCTGCCATTCTAAAATCTTCGCCCCATTGATGTAAAGATTTTTACTTGAAGCAGGACACTCCGCATAAGCAAGCTCCCAAAACTCCAATGCATCTTTATAGTTTTTTGCTTTCGCATAAGGTTCATAAAGACTGATATTCTTGATACAGCGGATACTATCTTCTCCCTTACCAAATTTAGAACCATCCTGTGCACCCGTCTGTGCAAATAGAGAGGCAGCTCCACAAGTCAGAAGGGCAGAAAAAATTAATTTTGCTGGTTTCATTTTATTATTCAATGAGTTATATTGTTTTTATTTCAATTTATTTTTAAAGAACCAGAATTCATTGAAGGTAAGCCCCACATTCAGCTGAAGATAGCTTTCTTTCAAAAATGCTTTGTTCTGCGGGCGTACATCCACATATTCAAAACCAATGTTCACCATCGATTTCTGATTTCGAAGCGGAAGTCCAAGTCCCAGTGTCAGACCCATCTCTTTGTTCCGGCTGTCTTTCACCTGGATATAAGAATCCGAGAAATGAAATCCTGCACGGTAACGCATACGCATCAGATAATTTCTGCTTGAAAGAGAAGG
>JBOFCW010000061.1:0-22288 GCA_051646395.1 Bacteroidales bacterium | reverse complement strand
GGTTAGTGTAACCGGATTCGAACCGGTTGATATTCTTTGGGGAATCTATAATAGTATCGATCAGTTGGAAAAACAGGAATATCGTGTTCGAAACTCTTACTCGCGGGTTGTCAAAGAGCAGGGAAATGAACGCGCATTGCAAATTATGCGACAGATTTTTGAGCCTTGTGACAGAGAATGGAGAGGAATGGGGCAGATTCCACAGAGTGGTTTAAGAATACGTAAAGATTATGAACTATATGATTCTTCCCTGCGTTTTAAGATAAAATCAAAGATGTTTTCGGATAGAAATGCTTGTATATCAGGAGATATATTGCGGGGTAAGAAAACACCCTTCGCCTGCCCTTCTTTTGGAAAAGCCTGTACACCCGAACATCCATTAGGGGCAGCTATGGTTTCATCAGAGGGAGCTTGTGCTGCTTATTACAGATATAATCCGGTTAAATAAAATTATTATGGATTGTCCATTACCACATAATGAAGAGGCATTTATTCAGCTCGCACATGGCGGTGGAGGTAAAATGACTCATAAATTGATTACAGAAATTTTTTATCCTGCATTTTCGAATCCGTTGTTGAATGAACAACACGATGGAGCTGTCTTTGAATGTGAAGGAGCAAAAATAGCCTATACGACAGATTCCTTTGTCGTGGATCCTCTTTTTTTTAATGGTGGAAATATTGGTGATCTCGCTGTCAATGGTACTGTAAACGACTTAACTTGTTGTGGTGCTAAGCCTCTTTTTCTGACGGCTGCTTTTATCATCGAAGAAGGTTTTAGTATGGATCAGCTAAACCAGATTGTGGGTTCGATGAAACGAGCCGCACAAAAAGCTGGTGTTAGTATTGTAACAGGGGATACCAAAGTTGTCGACAAAGGGAAGTGTGATAAAATATTTATCAATACCAGTGGGATCGGAGTTGTTCCGAAAGGGATGCGGATCCATCCTGATCAAATTCAGGACGGGGATGCTGTCATTCTGAGCGGGCCGATTGCAGAACATGGTATTTGCATTCTTTCTTCTCGGGAGAGTCTTGGATTCGAAACCTCTGTTTCCAGTGATACGGCATCTTTGAATGGTATGATAGCAGAGCTATTAGAGCATGTAAATGTGCATGTATTGCGTGATCCAACCAGAGGGGGAATTTCCTCGACATTGAACGAAATTGCTCAAGCTTCAAAAAAGAGAATCATCATCGATGAGGATTCATTACCCATATCATCCCCAGTGCAGGCTGCTTGTGATTTGTTGGGAATTGACCCTTTATTTGTAGCCAATGAGGGTGTAATGATAATAATTGTACGGGAGAATGATGTAAAGCAGACTCTTGAAATCTTACATCGGCATCCCGAAGGAAAAATGGCTGCAAAGGTAGGTGCGATTTCCGGTACAGAAAAAGATGGAGAAGTTCTTCTTCATACTTACCTGGGCGGGTTACGCATCGTGGAGATGCTCAATGGAGAGCAGCTTCCCCGGATTTGTTGAGAAATAAATAAAATATTCAAACCAGACCTTCGACTATGAAATCCCGTCGGCGTATTTTCCTGACTTAAGACCTACGCCAATCAGGTCGAATAGTACCGAAGCGTTTTTAATTTGCAGGACAAATGAAAGACAATGAGTTGACCGCGTATCAGCATTTGCGTAAAAGAGGAATTTCAAGGAGAGATTTTCTGAAATTCTGCGGAATCATGGGTTCCATGTTGGGCTTGAAAGCCTCCGGCGTTGAACAAGTGATCGATGCTTTTATGACCAAACCCCGTATTCCGGTATTATGGGAGCATTTTCAGGAATGCACTTGTTGTAGCGAATCCTTTATTCGCTGTTCACATCCGGTTGTAGAACAGGTGCTATTAGAGATGATCTCTCTCGATTATACTGATACACTGATGGCTGCGGCCGGAGCACAGGCAACCGCTGTTGAGCAGCAGGTAATCAAAGAAAACTATGGTAAATATATACTCTTAGTAGAGGGTGCTGTACCATTGGGAAATCCTGGCTTTTGTACCATAGGGGGAAAGTCAGCCCTGGATGTTCTGCATGAAGCGGCTGCCGGAGCAAAGGCCATTATTGCCTGGGGCAATTGTGCCTCATCGGGATGTATACAGCATGCCCGACCAAATCCTACCGATGCCCAGCCGATTCATAAGATCATAAAAGGAAAGCCGATTATCAATGTGCAGGGATGCCCTCCGATAGCGGATGTAATGGCTGGAGTAATTACTTATATGCTGACATTCGATAAGATACCGGAACTCGATCAGCAACTTCGGCCGAAAGTGTTTTATGGCAGGCGAATTCACGATACATGTTATCGCAGACCTTGTTATGATGCCGGACTATTTGTCCAGTCGTTCGATGATGAGAATGCCAAGAAAGGATATTGTTTATACTATATGGGCTGCAAAGGACCGAATACGTTCAATTCTTGTGCGGTGATCAAGTGGAACCTGGGTGTCAGTTATCCGATTCAGTCGGGACATGGATGTATCGGATGTGCTGAACCTAATTTCTGGGATTTCGAACCGTTTTATAAGCATATTCCATATACCTATGGTTTTGGTGTCGAGTCGAATGCGGATAAGATTGGAGCAGGATTGGCCGGTATCGCATTAGGTGGGGTGGCCGCGCACGCCATTGCCACGAATATAAGAAAACGTAATCTGATTAAGGGTCGCTTAGGGGAAGACTATACCATTAATCAACAGGATACGGAGGAAACGCTGGCTCATTTGGAAAAAGAAAAAGAAACACTTATGAAGGAATCTGATAAGCTTGGTATCAGGCCTGAACCAAAGGATGAACACAAGAATGATTCTTCTGAAATGAAATAATAATAAGCATAATGTAAAACAAAGATATTATGGCAAAAAGAGTAGTCGTCGATCCTGTGACCCGAATAGAGGGGCACCTTCGTATTGAAGCCGATGTTGAAGGTGGCATGATAAAGGATGCCTATAGCTCAGGTACCATGATCCGCGGAATAGAACTTATTGTAAAAGATCGTGATCCGCGCGATGTGTGGGGGTTTGTTGCCCGTGTATGCGGGGTATGTACCTCTATTCATGGTTTGGCGGGAGTAAGGGTGGTGGAAAATGCGTTGGATATACGTATCCCGCCCAATGCGGAGCAAGTAAGAAATCTGATGCAGGCCGCTTTATTCGTTCAAGATCATTTATTCCATTTTTATACGCTTCAGGCATTCGATTGGGTAGATATCATGTCTGCTCTTCAGGGTGATCCACAGGAGGCCGCAGATATAGCGGCATCCATCTCTTCGTGGCCCAAAAACTCGAAAGCTGAGTTTGAGCAGATGCTCGATAAACTTAAAAAGTTTGCTGCCAGCGGACAGCTGGGATATCTCGCAAACGGTTATTGGGGACACCCTGCCTATAGACTTTCGCCATCGGAGAATCTGATGGCTGTGACCCATTATTTCCAGACATTTGAAGAGATGAAGGATGTTGTTCGCATTCAAACTCTTTTCGGAGGAAAAAATCCACATCCGAACTATCTTGTTGGTGGTATGGGGTGTGCTGTCAATATCGATGATCCGAGTGCGATCAATCTGGAAAGGTTGAGTTGGGTTGCCAACATCATCCAAAGGGCTCAGATGTATGTGAATCAGGTTTATGTTCCGGATGCAATGGCGATTTTATCCAGGTATCCAGAGTGGACAAAAATAGGAGGCGGTTTACGGAATTATCTTGCCTATGGCGATTTTCCAATGGGGAATTACGGTGAAGTAGAGACCTATAAGCAAACCCGGGGAATTGTGATGAACCGGGATTTGAGTAAGGTACATGACTTCGATCCTACGGCGATGGACGGTTTGCAGGAGTATATCGCTCATTCCTGGTATAATTATACGGGAGGAAAAGACACCGGTCTGCATCCTTCGATCGGAGAAACGATACCAAACTATAGTGGACCTACTCCGCCTTACGAATACCTGGATGTAGAGAAGTCATATAGCTGGATCAAGACTCCTCGTTACAAGGGAATGCCGATGGAAACAGGTCCATTGGCCCGGTTGATCGTCGGATATGCAGCCAATACGTCAGGATACAGGGATTTGGTAGATTCTACGCTGGAAAAAATGAAATTACCATTTGATGCTTTATATTCTACTGTAGGTAGAACTCTGGCACGATCTCTTGAATGTAAGTTGGTCTCTTCCTGGATGACTGATTTTTATGATTCGTTGGTGGGGAATATCCGCAAAGGCGATTACAGGATGTTCGAAGGTTCAAAATGGGAGTCATCTACCTGGCCTAAGGAAGCGTCAGGCTATTGTCTGGTGGAGGCACCTCGTGGTGCATTGGCACACTATGCATCGATAAAAGATGAAAAAATAAGCAATTATCAGATGATAATGCCGACAACGTGGAATGGATCTCCAAGAGATGCCAAGGGACAGCACTCCGCTTTTGAAGCATCTTTAATCGGGACTCCGGTTCATGATCCCGATATACCGCTTGAAATTGTGCGTACGGTACACTCTTTCGATCCATGTTTGGCTTGCGCTGTTCATCTTTATGATGAGAAGGGAGAATATATTCATAAGGTCGAGACAAAATAAAAATTTGAAACCTACCACTATGATTCAACAAAATCAGGATTTAAGAGAAGTATATGTATGGCAACTTCCTGTACGTATTTTCCATTGGGTCAATGCAGTGGTTATCGTAGGATTGTGCATTACAGGATACATTATCGGTAACCCACCTGCCATCCAGCATGCCACGGCTCCGGCTGAAAATTATTGGTTCGGAATAGTCCGGTTTGTACATTTTGTGTGCGCCTTTATTTTCATTGTTAATTTCATTGTCCGTATATACTGGTTATTTGCCGGGAACCATTTTTGTCGTTGGTTCAACTATTTTCCTCTGACAAAAAAACAATGGAGAGGAATTCGAGATACATTGAAAATCGATGTGCTTCTAATCACTAAAAAGCCTATCTATGATATCGGGCATAACGCATTGGCAGCAACAACTTATGGCGGCTTGTTTTTTATTATGATATTACAGGCCATTACCGGAATGATGCTTTTTGCCCCTCAGAGTGAGGCTTTTTGGGCTCCTTTCTTTACAAAAATGTTGATTTATTTCGGAGGCTTCTTCCCGATTCGTTTAATTCACCATTGGTTGATGTGGGCATTTATTCTTTTTGCCATCGTGCATATTTATCTTGTGTTTTATCATGATTATATTGAAAAGAATGGAATTGCTTCTTCAATTATCGGTGGTTGGAAATTCATACCACTCCCTATCGTACAAGATTATGCAAGCGAAAGGGCAATGGAAAAAGATGTAGAAATACTCAGAAAACAGGTCAAAACATCTAAGAAAAGAAGACGAGAACAGAACAGTTCTCCCAAAACATCAGGAATTGACTAAATCAGGTTCCGGCTTTTTCTTTTAATATTTGGAAAGGGCCGGAATTCTGGTATAAAAGGCATCAATATCAAAAATCAAATCATATATAAATGAAATCGCCATAACTCACGTAAAGTTGAGATACCCAACAAAAGTTATATAAATGGCGCATTTATACATTAATGTCAAAAATCAAATCATATATAAATGAAACCAATATTAATATTAGGGATTGGTAATTATATCCTGAAAGATGAGGGGGTAGGAATACACACGGTGAGAAGAATTGAGGAAACCGAAAAATTCCCATCAGGGGTAGACGTTGTAGATGGAGCAACGGGAGGATATTTCCTGCTCAATGATGTGATTGAATATGAGCACGTAATCATGATTGATGCGACATTAGATTCTAATCCACCCGGAACGGTACGGGTGCTTCGCCCGAAATATTCTTCCGATTATCCCCCTTTGATGAGTGCTCATGAATTTGGTCTGAAAAATATGATCGATGCCATGCTATTCCTCGAAAAAATGCCCGATATGCATCTTGTCGTAATTTCTGTCGCTGAGGTTCAGCGGATGAGTTTGACTCTTACCCCGGCTGTGGAAGCTGCCATTCCGGTTGTCATTGAAAAAGTAAAAGAAATAGTTCATCAAATAATGTATCAATACGATGAATCAGAATCAACATTCGCCACAAGTGAAATGGGCGAGGACTGTACTAGAGTCTCATTTTGAGAACAAAATGCCTTCCTGGCCACAAGATGGAGCATTACAACAACAAGCCGGATGTTTTGTTTCTCTTCATAATCCGGACGGGAGTTTACGGGGGTGTATCGGTACTATCATGCCGACCAAAACCACATTGGCCGAAGAGATAAAAACTAATGCTCTCTCTGCCGCATTAATGGATCCGCGCTTCACACCGTTAAAAGCTCCGGAATTGAAAGATCTTGTTGTTACGGTAGATGTATTGGGTGAGCCTGAAGCAATTGAATCAATCGAACAACTGGATCCTAAGATATATGGAGTTATCGTTTCTTCCGGAAATAGGCGAGGCGTTTTACTGCCGGATTTACCGGGGGTCGATCGAATTGACCAGCAACTTTACATAGCCCGTCAAAAAGCAGGGATAGGAGATAAAACCCCTATTGCGGTACACCGGTTTACGGTACACCGATATCATTAAAACAACTAATAAAATCATTATGATTGAGGCCTCTTTTTATAGTAAGCAACAAAATGATGAGGTGAAATGTAATTTGTGTCCTCATCAGTGTATTATAAAACCCGGGCGAACAGGAATATGCCTTGTTCGCAAAAATTTTGAAGGAAAACTATACTCGATAAATTATGGAGTCATTAGTTCCGCCGCTCTGGATCCGATTGAAAAAAAGCCATTGTTTAATTTTTATCCCGGATCTAAGATTTTTTCTATCGGTAGTATTGGTTGTAATCTGAAATGTTCTTTTTGTCAGAATTGGCAAATAGCAACTGCATCAGAATTAGCGGTGAGCCGTTCGGAAAAAGATGTTGCTCCTCAAGCCATATTAGAAACAGCTTTGGGATTGGTTTCTGAAGGCAACATTGGCGTTGCGTATACGTATAATGAACCAACTGTTTGGTATGAGTATATGCGAGATATCGCCCTTTTAGTCAAAGAAAATAATTTGAAGAATGTAATGGTTTCCAACGGATTCATAGAACAAGAACCTTTAGGAGAACTTTTAGAGTTGATAGATGCTTTCAATATTGATCTGAAAGGATATAACAATGAGTTTTATCAAAAAAACACCAAGTCAGAACTTAATCCGGTGTTAGAAACTCTGAAAGCAATAAGCCGTCATGGTAATCATTTGGAAATCGCATACCTCGTGATTCCGGGAGAGAATGATGATCCGGATCGGTTTTTGAAAATGATGAAATGGCTAAAAGAGAATCTGGGTGAAAAGTTTGTAATCCATATCAATCGATATTTTCCATGTTATAAAATGTCTTTACCCGCAACTCCGGTAGAGACGCTTTATCGCTTAAGGGATATTGCTCTTTCGATGACTCCGCATGTACATTTGGGGAATATTTAAAAATTAACTTATATATAAATGAAAATAAGACCAAATTTTGCAGAAGGAGGATTTTATTCGTCAAATTCCGATGAGTTGAAGGCTCTTATTGAACATCGGCTTCAGCAGGAACGGAATAAAATAAACACAGCTTTAGCTCAAAAAAAAATTATAGGTGGTGTTATTCCCCATGCAGGACATGTTTACTGTGCTTCGCAAGCAGTTCATTTTTTTGAAATTGTCCGTCAAAGCAGGCAAAAATTTGATGTTGTCATTCTTGTTAATCCGAACCATCATGGAGAAGGATTGCCCGTATCTATTGATGATCACGATTTTTGGAATACTTCATTGGGAAATATCAAGGTAGATCGGGAGCTTGCAGAGGTTACAGGACTTCCATTCGACGTAGTTTCTCAGGGAAAAGAACATTCGGCAGAAGTCATCGTTCCTTATATTCAGTATTTTTTTGGACTTGAAATTCCTTTTTTACCGGTAAGTTTCGGGGCTCAAAGTTGTCATAATGCAGAAGTGCTTGCTCAGATATTATTTGAAGCATGTCAAAAACTAAACCGGAAACCGCTCTTTATAGCCTCTTCCGATTTCAATCATTTTGCTTCGGCTCAAATAGGGAAAGAGCATGATGATTATGCGCTTGATGCATTAATGCATCATGATCTTCCGGAATTCGAAAGAAGGATACAGCAAAAAAATATCTCAATTTGTGGCTATGGAGCGATTATATCTCTCTTTGAATTTGCAAGACTTGAATCGGCAGATTTTAAATCCGTAATTTTGCGACAAGGACATTCCGGCGAGGTAGCTCCTTCAGACCGGGTTGTCGATTATGTTTCAATTTTGGTTTATGAAGAATGATATAAGGCTTTATACATACAAGAGCCGGAAAGAAACAAGCGAATGTCTTGTTGCTTCCCGGCTCTTGTGTGAATAGGGTACTTTCGCAATTTCCCGGTTGTTATATTCCGGAATCCGCTTTTTCAAGGATTCGTTTTTTTAGAAAAGCAATTTTACCTTCAGCGACTTTTTTTTCTTGTCCCAAACGTGTGATATCGCTCAAAACCATTGCAAGTTCGTATGTGTTGATGATCGCTTTTTTCGATTGATCATCCAGATAAATCACATAAGGTTTACCGCCGGTATAACTGACTTTGATCCGTTCATTTTTGTAATGATTGATAAATCCAGCCACTCCATTGTCTTTTTCTTTTTTGTAAGTGACAATTTCGGACTGGTTTCCGTTATCCGAAAACCGGTAATTGTTACCGCCGTCGTAAGGAATGCTCAAGGTTTGCGCATGAGATCCGTCTTTCACTTCAACCTTGATTCCGGTATGGTTGATATTGCCCTTCCCGAAATAGACACTGGCAATATACATTTCTCCGTATTCATTGACTCCTGTTCGGATATAATTACGTTCGATGTTCCGCTCAACTGTCAAACCTTTCGGAATGTAATTGCCGAGTTCCTCATAACCCTCCGCTTTGTCGAAAACAAAGCCTTTTTTTAATTCTTCGGCTTCGGCTAGTTTGATAATCAGGAGCGAGTCCGCATACGCAAGGTTGCGTTCATTTTCTTTTAATTCGATTTCGCGCATCAACTGGCGCCCTTCATTGATCAGGTCAAACTCTTTGGGGAAAGTCGAACGCATCGAGTCGATGCGTAATTTAGCCTGATTCAAAGCTCCCGATTCGAACATGTCGCGGGCTTCCTCCAGCAGTAAAGATGCTTTTTCCTTGCTGTTATTGCAAGATGCAAAAAGCAAAATTGTCGAGATGAAGAGAATAATAATTTTCATTTATATAGAATTAAATTTTTAACATTAATGTATAAATGCGCCATTTGCATACCTTATGTAGGGTATCTTACGATACACGCTCTACATGCTTGACGCCTTTGATTGTTTGGATTTTTTTTATCAAAATGGTCAATGCTGCCAGATTATCTACTTTAACACTGAGATGTCCCTGAAATAACCCATCATTTGAGTCAATTGAGATGGAGCGTAACGTAAGATTTTTTTCCTTCGAGATGACAGACGTGATGTTGGTCACGATACCGATATCGTCATGTCCGACAACCTTGAGCGTGATCGTATATTGATCACCTGATTTACCAGACCAGCGTGCTTTTACAACCCGATATGGATAGCGTGATTGCATCTGATGTGCATTCGAACAATCTGATCGATGTATTTTTATACCTCCCTGAATGGAAACGAATCCAAAAACATCATCGCCATAAATCGGATTGCAACATTTTGCTAATTTATATTCTATTCCTTTCAGGTTTTGTTCGATAACCAATACGTCATCTTTTGATTCTGCTTCATCGCCAGCTGAAGGGACAGCCACAAAGTTTTCAGCCGTTCGCAACTCCCTAAGCTCTCCGGTTTCTTTTTCCTGACGTTCTAAATCGGCATATACATCCAGCACATGATTCATTTCCACTTCTTCTTTCGCTAAAGCATAGTAAAAGCGGGTCATCGTCTTGAATCCGAGTTTACGCATGAGTTTAGTCATCAGCGCCTCTTCGATATCGATTTTTCTGTTCTTGAAACGACGCTGCAACAGTTCCTTGCCGAATTCAGCTTCTTTGTGTTCGATCTCTTTGAGCGTTTGTTTGATCTTAATTCGTGCTTTGGATGTCGCGACGATATTCAACCAGTCTTGTTTCGGTGTTTGCTGAGGAGAAGTCAGAATCTCAATCTGATCACCGCTTTTTAACTGATGATTGATGCGGACGTTTCGGTTGTTGATTTTAGCACCTACGCAACGTGTTCCTAATTTTGAATGGATCAGGAATGCGAAATCAAGCACCGTAGCTCCTTTGGGTAACTTATGCAAATCGCCATTGGGAGTAAAAACAAAGATTTCCTCATGATAAAGATCCATACGGAAATCTTTCATCAGTTCATTGGGAGAAGTATTATTTTCAAGTACCTCACGAATATTACTCAACCATTGATCGACTCCGTTTTCGCCTTTGATACCTTTGTATTTCCAATGAGCGGCAAGACCTCTTTCAGCAATCTCATCCATACGTTTGCTTCGGATTTGCACTTCAACCCATCGTTTTAACGGACCTAAAACTGTAATGTGCAACGATTCATACCCATTACTTTTCGGTATGGATAACCAATCTTTCAATCGTTTTGGATTGGGCTGAAACATGTCGGTGATAATTGAATATACTTGCCAACACTCTGCTTTTTCTTTATCTTCGGGTGTATCCAGAATTACACGTATAGCAAACAAATCGTAGATGTTTTCAATATCTGTGTTCTGTTTTTTTATTTTATTCCAGATAGAATAGATTGATTTGGTGCGCCCCTTGATTTCATATTTCAAGCCAGTAGCATCCAGTTTCTTTTTAACCGGTTCGATAAAAGAGCGGATATAAGCTTCACGTGCCACCTTCGTCTGGTTCAGTTTATGTGCAATATCCGTATACGTTTCCCGATGCTGATATTTAAGCGAAAGATCTTCCAATTCAGATTTTACGCTATATAAACCCAACCGATGTGCTAACGGAGTATAAAGAAAAATACACTCCTGAGTGACTTGCTCGCGGTATTCTCCATTCGGGTGATGATTGATCATACGCATCAATGCAAGTCGGTCTGCAATCATGACGATGATTACGCGGATGTCTTCTGCGAAGGAAAGTAAAAGTTTACGGAAATTATCCGATTCAATGACCTCGTTTTTAACATACAAACTGTTTGTTTTCAGCAATCCGTTCAAAATTGTTTCGATGTCTTCGCCAAACTCTTTACCCAGTTCATCAACGCTAATAATGCCATGCTCGCAAAGAGGATAAAGAATAACTGCAATCAGAGCACTTTTTTTCAGACCAATCTCTTTAAAAAGTACCACTGCCGTGTTCATATTTTTCAAAAGCAAGTTTAATCCCTGTGGCGTACGACCATAGATTCCTTTAGCGATGGCTTGTTTAATCAGTTCATGAATACGTTTCCATTCGGCTTCTGTAAATAAGGAACGTGCCTCATTCCTTAAAATCTTATATTTAGCGATAAACTCCGATTTCTCTTTCGGTGTAAAAAAAGCAGTCTCTTCCATAACAATCATATAATAATGCAATCGCAATATGAGGTACGTCAATTATAATCGTATATAATTGGTTTTGCTGATTCATCTGTGCGAATATACTTATTTTTTATCCTCCGATGTTCATCTGTCTTTCCTTTTTGTATTCACAATTAGGTGTTATATTTGCCCGCAATAACAGGCTTTACATCATGTACTGCTTACGAACAGTACTACCGGCCGAACACTTGTTTTATATATTCAATCTTAATATACTATGTTTACGCAAGAAGATTTAGAGTTATTGAAAAAAAAAGGAATATCATCCGAAAAGGCAGAGAGCCAATTGAATGATTTCAAACAGGGCTTCCCTTACCTGAAATTAAAAGCTCCGGCAAGTATAGGACATGGGATATTACTCATACCAGAAGATGAAAAAGATCATTACCGTCAGGCTTGGGAGAATTATTTGCGTGAAAACAAACAGATTTTAAAGTTTGTGCCGGCCTCCGGCGCAGCTAGTCGGATGTTTAAAGACCTTTTCGAATTCGTTTCCTCTTCCTATGATGAACCGAAGTCAGATTTCGAAAAGACTTTTTTTAATAACATCAGCCATTTTGCCTTTTATCAGGATTTAAATAATATCTGTCTGATTAATGAAGAAAAAAATATTCCACAACTTCTGCAAGAAAAAGCTTTTAAAGCGATAGTTCGCAATTTGCTTGAACCCAACGGTCTGAATTATGGATCGCTACCCAAGGGAATGTTGAAATTTCACGTATATCCTGATATGATCCGTACGGCTATGGAGGAACATTTGGTTGAAGGGGCTCTTTACGCAGCAAACGGAATGAAAGAGGTGAATTTGCACTTTACGGTTTCTCCCGAACATAAAATTTTATTCGAAAATCTGGTTAAACAAAAAAATCAGATTTTTGAAGAGAAATTCGGTGTGAACTATCAAATTACTTTCTCTGTGCAGAAAAGTTCGACAGATACGATTGCAGCGGATGCCGAAAATCAGCCTTTTCGTGATCAGGGAAGACTCGTATTTCGTCCCGGAGGTCATGGTGCGCTGATCGAAAATCTCAATGAGTTGGAGGCAGATGTGATTTTTATCAAGAACATCGATAACGTTGTGCCTGACTGGTTGAAAGATATTACTGTCTGTTATAAACAAATTTTGGGAGGTGTACTCGTAACCGCACAACAGCAGATCTTCGAATATCTTAATTTGCTTGAAAGCGGCAAATATACACATGAGCAATTATTGACGATTTTATCTTTCGTGCAGACGACTTTATCTGTGAAAAATCCGGATACGAAAACGCTGGAGGATTCTGAATTGGCATTGTATCTTAAATCGAAGTTACAGCGACCGTTGCGGGTTTGTGGTATGGTGAAGAATATCGGAGAACCCGGTGGAGGTCCATTTCTTGCATTTAATGCGGATGGAACCTATTCCCTTCAGATCTTAGAAAGCTCGCAGATAAATATGCAGGATCCGCTGTCGGCAGCGATGTTCCGCGAATCTACTCATTTTAATCCGGTTGATTTGGTTTGTGCTGTTCGTGACCAGCATGGTAATGCTTATGACTTATCGGATTTTGTGGATCCCCAAACGGGATTCATATCTTTGAAGTCGAAAAACGGGCAGGAGCTTAAGGCGCTCGAATTACCGGGCCTTTGGAATGGAGCGATGGCTGACTGGAATACGATTTTCGTAGAAGTACCTATCGAAACATTCAATCCGGTCAAAACTGTCAATGATCTTTTGAGAAAACAACATCAATAAAATAGTTTAAGCGATAATGCTTACATTTCTATAAGCATTCAGGATACGATAAAAATATCCGAAAATACCAGTTTCGACGCACCACCAAAATGTTAGACATATAACTTTTTTGGTGGTGCTTTTTTTTTTACCTGATCCGATAATCCCGGATTAAGTAAAAAACATATTAGTGCTATCCTCGCACCAGCACCACCGTTGGTGATAGGATACGAGCGTCGTCGGTGCTTGGATCACTCCACCGGCGGTGGTGAAATCCAATCACCAACGGTGGAGTGATCCGCTCATTGACGATGGAGTGATCCGCTCATTGGCGGTGGAGTGATCCGCACACCGACGGTGGAGCCATTGAATGTGTCGTAGGGAATTTATTCTGGGATTCCGGAATGGAGCCACGGGATAGACTGAGAATAAAGTTACAAAAAAAGACGAACATTCCCTTAATCTCTGATGTCGAACCGTCTTTAATAATTTCATGATATCTGAAAGCAATCCTTTTTTCATACTTAATACGAAAGGAAATAATACCAACATGATTTTCACTTGATTCCCCAAAGCCTGGCGCGCATACTGATGCTTTGAGCTTAGGATTGACGTAGCCCAAAATAAATATTTAATTAAATATGCGCCATATATATAAAATAAATATTAACTTAGGGGCATGTTAATACTATTTGAAGAAGTTATATATTAAAAAATCTAATATACATGGGGCTTTTATGCAGATCATTTGAGTTTTTATCGAATCAAAGTTACGGCATATAATCTGCGATAAAAAAAGATCTTTTTGTAAATGTAGAGCCCATTTTATTTATGCAAAGCATAATTTATTTCTGGTTTTTTGGGCAAAAATATTCAAAGGATAACTTTACAAAAACGTCGGGAGACGAATCGGTTTCAGTTTGAATTTGATTTAGATAAATAAGGAATTTCACAAATATAAATGATGTTATTTTTCTAATCTAAATTTATTTTACATGAAAAACAGTTTTTTATATTTCATGATGATTTGTCTTTTGTTGGCTTATATTCCGGCAAATGCACAGAATTTAGTTGTCAAAGGACAGGTTTTTGATCAGACCGGAGAACCTCTTCCGGGCGTGAGTATCAGTGTCAAAGGCACGACACTCGGTACTATAACCGGAGCAGATGGTGATTTTTCGCTCAATGCCCCGAATAATTCCACATTATTATTCTCATTTATTGGTTATCAATCAACAGAAAAAAAAGCCGAATCATCTTTTATGAAGGTTGTTTTGAAGGAGAGCACCGTAGAGGTTGATGAAGTTGTTGTAACAGCTCTGGGTATTAAGAAAGAGAAAAAAGCACTGGCCTATTCTGTGACAGAAGTAAAAGGGGAAGAAATGAATCGGGTGAAAACGACCAGCGTAGCGATCGGTTTAGCGGGGAAAGTTGCAGGTGTAAATGTTGTTAAACCCGCGACAGGAGTGATGGGTTCGAGTCGAATCGTAATCCGGGGCAATGGGTCTTTGAATGGAAACAACCAGCCATTGTATGTGATTGATGGTGTGCCGATGGATAATAGCGGTCACGGACAGGCAGACATGTGGGGAGGTAATGATGGAGGAGACGGGATTTCCTCACTGAATAGTGAAGATATCGAAAGTATGAGTGTGTTGAAAGGTGGTACAGCAGCGGCTTTGTATGGTTCTCGTGCGGCAAATGGCGCCATTGTCATCACAACAAAGAAGGGCGTAGCCGGAAAAGTGAAGGTTGAATATGGTCTGTCTTATACAAATGATCAACCGGTATTTAAAAACGATGATTTTCAGTGGGAATACGGTTGTGGAGCCAATGGATTGTCTCCGAATCAGCTTGCGCAGGCAATGGCTCCTCAATATGGGATGACACCGGAAATGGCCGACTTATATTTGGCGCCTTCTTTGGCTCAGAATATGGGGATGTTGAGTTATGGAGGAAAACTGGATGGTTCTATGGTAACTCAATTCGATGGTGTGAAGCGTCCTTACGTGGCTGCCGGAAGAAATAACTTCAAAAACTTTTACGAAAACGGTTGGGCACTTACGAATAATATCGCTGTTTCAGGGGGTAATGAGCAAGCTCAATATCGTGTAGCTATAGGAGATCAGCGATACCATGATTTGTATCCAAACTCACGAATGGAAAGAGATAACGTTACCTTGAATCTGAATGCCAAACCTTCTGATAAATTTTCGTTACAAGCCAATGTGATGTACGTTCGGGAGCGCTCTCATAATCGTCCGAATCTGGGAGATATTATTATGAACGGGAATGCAACCTTGTGGCTTCTGCCAACCAATATAGATGTGTTGACATTAAAAGATCGGGTAGATAAAAATGGTGGAGAATTGCTACCGGCCGGTCAGTCATGGATATCCAATCCATATTTTGTGGCCTATGACCGAATACAGAAAGACAGCAAGGATCGTGTAATCGGAGCCCTGCAACTACAATACAATTTCACGCCTCATTGGTATCTGCGCGGTCGTGCCGGCGGAGATATGATCAATCGTCGTTATACGGATGTGATTCCTTATGGAACAGGATTCCGTCCAAAAGGAAGTATCGTTGACGGGTCTACCTACAATGGAGAATTCAATGTAGATGCAATTACGGGTTATAATCGTGATTTTGAAAAAACTCAATTGAATTTAGATGCTTTTGTAGGTTGGAATACAATGGTATCCTGGTATAACTCTACCACGGCCAGCGGTCAGGATTTCGTACAGCCCGGATTCAATGCCATCGGCAATACCGGAACCACATCCGGCGGCCACTATTTCTCGGATCAATATATCAATTCAATTTTCGGTCAGGTGGCTTTGTCCTGGAGAAGCATGCTTTATCTGAATATGACCGGACGTAATGACTGGTTTTCATCACTGGCATATAAAAATAAAAACACAAAAAATCATATTTTCTATCCTTCGGTGGGTCTGGGATTTATTCTTAGTCAGGCCGTTCAGATGCCGGAATGGATTCCGTTCTTAAAACTGCGTGGTTCGTGGGCCGAATCCGGAGGAGCGGTTGGACCATACCAATTAGGATTGACCTATAATTATAATCAATCTTACAATGATTATCCAATTGGATCGATCAATACTTCTACCATTCCGAACCTGAACTTAAAACCGTTGACATCTATTTCTTATGAAGGTGGATTGGATGCTCGTTTTTTCAATAATCGATTAGGTCTGGATGTGACGTATTATGTTCGTAACACCAAAAATGATATCGTAAGTGCCGGTATTTCTGCAGCTTCCGGTTATCGTGATGTAAAAATAAATGCAGGGAAGGTTAAAAATCACGGTGTGGAGTTATTGATTACGGCTACACCGGTACAGAATCGTCATTTTATCTGGAACAGCAGTTTTAATTTCTCATACAATAAAAGTGAAGTAAAACAAATCACCAATGATATTGATGAGTTTATTGTTGAAACTGCACGCACCGGGCATGATGGTGATAATTGCGGACCGGCATATATTTATCATCAGGTTGGGCAGCCTTATGGTATCATCAAAGGACGTGCTTATAAACGTAATGAAAAAGGTGAGATCATGTTTAAAAATGGTTTGCCAATGCAGGGAGAGATTGAAAAACTCGGCGAAAGTGTAGCTCCGTATGCATTCGGTTTCAACAATAGCTTTGAATATCGCAATTTCAGACTCAGCTTCCTGATCGACGCTAAATTCGGTAACGAATTGTTTTCTATGACAAATGCACATATGATAAGTTTCGGGCGTCACAAGGCTACATTACCCGGTCGTGAAGGAGGTGTGATCGGTGAAGGTGTAAAAGAGGACGGCGTAACTCCGAATGACGTTAAAGTGAGCGCGATGCAATATTATATGGCTCTTGCCGGAATTACGGAAGAGTGTATCTATGATGCCTCTTTCATTAAACTGAGAGAATTGTCATTGGGTTATACCTTCCCTGTAAAATGGACCCGTCATATCGGCATTTCGTCTTTATATGTAGCCGTTGTTGGTCGTAACTTATGGAATATTTATGATAAGTTGCCAATGATTGATCCGGAGTCATCTTTTAATAATGGAAATGGCCAGGGATTCGAATCTTATGGAATGCCGATATCTCGTAGCATCGGTTTTAATATCAATGTTAAATTCTAAAAGCGTAATTCTATGTCAACAAATCTAATGAAATATTCAACTTTACTCCTATCCGCAGGATTATTGGCCGCATGTGATTTTGAGGATAAGAACATCAATCCTAATAGTAATACATCAATAGAACCGGGACCGCTATTGACTTACACGCAATTAAATACGACATCCAGTGGACAAACCAAAAACATTCAGGTCGGAACTTGTATGATGTTGGTGCAACAAGCTTCATCTCTTAATAGTAACGAGGCTCCCGGTGACAAGTATTATAATATGAATTCTCCATCCAATAGTTTATTTATCGATACGTATTCGACTTCGTTGAAAAACTGGCGGGAAATGATGATTCGGGCAGAAGAAGATCCTAAATATGAAAATATTCTTGCTGCCGGGAAAATATGGGGTGCTTATCTTTTTCAGCGCATGACGGATATTTATGGGAATGTACCTTATTCCCAGGCCGGAATGGGGTATTATGGACAGATTTTTAAACCTGTTTATGATAATCAGGAAGATATTTATAACGGGATGATAAATGAGGTAATATCGGGTATTTCTTTATTGGATAAGGAGAAACCGGCTATTGAAGGGGATGTTTTCTATAACGGAGATATTGCCAAATGGAAAAAATTCGGTAATTCGATGTTACTCCGGTTAGCGATGCGTTTGGTGAAAGTTAATCCTGGCAGGGCCAGGGAATTAGCAGCACAGGCAATTGCAGGTGGTTTAATGGAACAACCTGCCGATGCATGTATCGTTAAGCACATGGCCGGCGGTCGCAATGATTTGAAAAATCCGTTGAGTCTTCGTTATGAGATAGATGAAACAATCAAAAATGATGTGGTGAAAATCAGTAGCACATTCATGAATTATCTAAAACAAACTGCCGATCCCCGTATTCGTGTTTATTGTTCATTAAAAGATGGCAACACGGATCCTGAAAAGCAATTCGGATTGCCGAATGGATATGATAACAAAACGATAGAATCGGTTGGTGACGCTTTCGTGGGCCTTGAAAATAGTTCGAATTTCAATATCAATACGATATTAAAAATGGATGCACCTCCCATTTTTCTGCTTCCTTCCGAAAGTAAGCTTTTGCATGCAGAGGCTGTATTGAGGGGGTGGGTTTCAGGCGATGCGGCATCTTTGTTTGATGAAGCGGTACGTCTATCTATGAATGAACAGAATTATTTATATGGTTATGAAATAGCACCACAAGATGTGGATAGCTATATCGGACAAGGATTGTTTACCCGGGCAAACAATACAGAAGATAAATTAAGGGTGTTGGGAGAGCAATATTGGGTAGCGACTTTTATGAACGGGTATGAAAGTTATGCAAACTGGAGAAGAACCGGTTATCCGGTTCTTACACCGACAAATTATGAAGGAAATCAAAGCAACGGAGAAATACCTCGTCGTTTGCCATATGCTACAGATGAATATACCATTAATAAAGTAAACCTTGATGCTGCTATAAGTCAACAAGGAGCAGACAACGTAAATACCCGCATTTGGTGGGATCGAAAATAAATCTCTATGTTAAATCTTAATTGGAAGAATTATGAAAAAACATTGTTTTTATTTCTTATTTATTTTGGGATGCAGTCTCTCTGCTTGTTCTGAATCTGATCTTTTGCAAAAAGACACCGGGGATTCTCTGGAGGATCTGGGTCAGACCAAAGGCCTTTTTTCAAATGAGTTTGAAGTTCGGTGGAATGAGGAAAAACAAGAAATCGATGGATTCGGAGTTGCACAGGCAGACTGGGCGATGGAGGTATTTGCACATCCGAAAAGAGATGAAGTTTGCTCGTTGCTTTTCGGTGAGGCTGGTCTCGATGTGAGTATTTTACGTGGAGAGGTATTCCCTCATTATTGGGACAGTGAAGCAGATACGAGTTTCGATACAGATGCAAATATTGACATTTTACCCGGCGATCCGTATTTTTCGACAGCAGACGGGAATGATCTTCGCAGGAGAGGACAGCTATGGCTGACGCGTGAAGCTAAGCTTACACATAATGTCGAAAAGTTATTTTTCAGTACCTGGAGTCCGCCTGCATATATGAAGTCTGCCGGTTCGGCATCCAAGGGTTCTCTGAAAGCGGAATATTATCAACGGTTTGCTGAATTTTTAGCTGAATTTTGTAAAGCCTATGCTGCTGTCGGGTTGGATATTCATGCTATATCTCCGGTAAATGAACCTAATTACGAAGCTGAATGGAATTCTTGCAGATGGAGTGAACAGCAGTTGGCCGATTTTCTGGCCAATAATATGGGGCCGACACTTCTTCAACAAGGCGTAAATTCAAAAATTGTATTCGGAGAGTTAGCTCAATGGTCAACGCTTGTACTTGGAGCCCTTAATCTGGTGTCTGCAAAGAAGTATGTTGAAAATGTCATGGCTGCAAACCCGCGTGTTTTAGATTATGTGGATATAGCTGCAGGTCATGGATACAATATTCCATCTATCCCATACGAGTTTCCGATTGTTCCTTATGATAAAGCGGTTGCAAACGGACTTAAGGTGTGGCTGACAGAGATCAGTACGACCTATGATACGTTCGATGCTTCCATCGGAAACGGAATTCATTGGGCTGAGGTATTCCATAAATATATGGTTAATGCTGAGGTGAACGCATTTTGTTGGTGGGCTGGAGCACGTCCTACAACCAATAACGAAAGTCTGATTAAATTGGAAGAGAATACTTATACGATCACCAAACGATTTGAAACTTTTGGAAATTATACCCGTTTCATCAAACCAGGTAGTCGGCGTATCAATGTTTCAAAAGGTATGGGGGCTTCTTCTAAACTATTAGTGTCTTCTTATAAAAAAGATAATCAGATGATCGTAGTTGTGGTCAATAAAGATGGTGCACAACAAACGACAACGCTTAAGCTAAATGGAAAATCCATACCGGGTAACTTGGATGTTTATCTGACAGATGCAAATAATTGTTGGGCAAATTCGCAAATTGTTCCAAATGCAGATGGAAGCTTCTCCCTTTCATTACCACCGATGAGTGTCACTACTTTTGTAGGGACTGTAAACTAAAAATTAACACCTATTAAACGGTAAAGTCCCTGCCATAATAAATGACAGGGACTTTCTTAAAATGCAGAATATGAAATCACGATTTATTTATCCAGTGTTATTTTCTTTTTCAGTAGGAATGCTTTCTTTTCAGGGATGTAAGGAAAAGGAGGAAAGGAAAAAAATATCTCTGCTTTGGGAGCAGGAGTTTCAACACATTGATGGTTTTGGTGCCGGCGAGGCAGACTGGTCAGATGAGTTATACCTGTTTAAGAACCGGGATTCGGTCATGGCCTCTATGTTCGGAGATGAAGGGTTGCGCCTGAATATACTCCGGGGAGAAATATTTCCTCACTATGAGCAAACGAAGGGAAATCGAAATTTTGAGGTCGATGCCGATTTGAACCTTACAACGACAATGAAAAACATCGATCCAAAGTCGAATCAAATGTTGCGAGCCGGTCAGCTTTGGGTAACACAAGAGGCAAAAAACAAATATCATGTTGATAAACTGATTTTTTCAGCATGGAGTTCTCCCACATGGATGAAAGATAATTATCAGACAAAGGATGGGAATAAAAAACAAGAGCATAATTATGCTTCGGGCGGAAAACTGCTAAAGGAAAACTATCAGAATTTTGCTGATTATCTGGCTGATTTTTACAAGGCCTATGCTTCTGCCGGGGTCGCTCCCTATGCGATTTCACCTTCAAATGAACCCGGATTTGCAGCAGAGTGGAATTCTTGTGTATGGACCGCATCGGAAATGGGCGATTTTCTTCATAATTATTTAGGTCCGACATTTAAAAAGGAGGGTATTCCGGCTTCTATTATTTTTGGTGAAAATCCGGCGTGGTCTGTTGTTTTTGAAAAACTCAATATGATTTCGTCACTTGATTTTGTAACCAAGATACTTACAGAATATCCCGATTTGACTCAGTTTCCGATTATCGCGGCCGGACATGGTTACGTGATTCCGGATACCCTTTCGGTGATTCCGGCCGAATATTTAAAAACTCCGATCGTGCCCTTTCCGATTGTGGAGGAGAAAAAAATACCGTTGTGGGTAACCGAAATAAGTGACATTACGCCATTGGATATTTCGATGGAAGATGGTTTGTACTGGGGAAAAACTTTTCATAAGTACCTGACTGATGCTAATGTGAATGCGATTGTCTGGTGGTGTGGTGCCCGACCAACCATAAATAATGAAAGTCTGATCATTATGGATAAGGAACAAAGTGCTTTTATCCGGGCTAAAAGATATGACGTATTCGGTAATTTTTCACGTTATATCAAAGAGGGGGATATTCGCATAGCTGTCGAAAATGAATTGCCCGAATTATTGGTTTCTGCTTATAAAGGGAAAGATGCTTTTTCTGTCGTAATCGTCAATCCTGATTCGATTTCGAGAAACATGGATTTGGATCTGAGGGGTGTTGCGTTACAAGCGGGATTGTCGGGCTATCTGACCAATGATTCCGGTCGTTGGATAGAACAAAGTTATCGTTCGGATAAGGCATCCGTTTATAAAATAGACATACCTGCGTCATCCGTACTGACGGTTACGGGAAAAATCAAGAAATAGCAAATCAAATAAGCGTTAAATAGTACCGGTTTGAGTTTCGGCATTTATATTCCATTTAATTTTGCATTGGATAATAAATAAAACAGAAATACAAATGAACGCACTATTGTTTGAATCATGTCAAAACGGTGATTTTGAAAAAGCCCGTTATGCCCTTGCTCAGGGAATCAATCCGAATGTGCGGAATGAGGAAGGATGGATGCCGCTTCATTATGCTGCGGAAAATGG
>JBOFCW010000048.1:0-6360 GCA_051646395.1 Bacteroidales bacterium | reverse complement strand
ATGTGTTGTTTTAGTGCGAAAAAATAAAAAAGGAAATGCAACCTTGCAAGTCAGAGGAAAAGATTTGGAAACAACAAAATTAGTAATCAGATAAATAACCTATAATAATAATGAGAATGAAAAAGTTATTTGTAGCATTGGCTTGTCTGGCATTGACGTGGACAGCAAATGCCCAGCATCAGCCTGAATTCTCGACAGCAGGATTCTATAAGGTTCCTGATACGGGTCGTGAAGTAAAGGATATGAACACGGCATGGCGTTTTTACAAAGGTAAAAGCGACCAGGCAAGTCAGGTAAATTTTGATGATTCAGCATGGGGAATTGTGTCTTTACCTCATGGGCTGGAGTATAATTCGACAGAAGCCAGTGGTTGTACAAACTATCAGGGCGAAGCGTGGTATCGCAAACACTTTACTCCAACCTCTTCAGACAAGAGACAGGTACTTTATTTTGAAGGTATCATGGGAAAAAGTAAAGTCTATGTGAACGGAAAATTGGTGAAAGAAAATTTCGGTGGTTTTCTTCCTGTTATTGCCGATATCACAGATTATTTAGTTCCGGGTAAAGATAATGTTATCGCTGTTTGGGCAGATAACAGCGATGATCCGTCATACCCTCCGGGTAAAGCGCAGAATGTATTGGATTTTTCGTATTTCGGAGGAATTTACCGTGATTGCTGGTTAGTACAAACGAACGATGTTTTTATTACAGATCCAAATCAGGAGAATGAGATTGCAGGTGGCGGACTGGTTGTAGCTTTCGATCAGGTATCCGACAAACAGGCAGATGTTTTGGTGAAACTTCAGCTTCGCAATCAATCTGCAAAGAATTTTAGCGGATCAGTAAACTATCAGTTATCCAATATTCAAGGTGAGGTTGTTGCGGAAACAAAAAATTCCGTTTCAGTTTCAAAAGGGAAAGTAACGACGACTAAAAATAAATTGATCGTTAAGTCTCCGGCTTTATGGGAACCGGATGCACCAAATTTATACTGGCTTCAGGTGACTGTAAAGGATAAAAGCGGAAAGACGATTGATGGTTTCAAACAACGTATAGGTATTCGTAGTATTGAATTCAGAGGAGCTGATGGTTTGTGGTTAAACGGAAAACCTTATCCGGTACCATTGATTGGTGCAAATCGTCACCAGGATTTTGCTGTAGTTGGAAATGCTCTACCAAATACACTTCACTGGCGTGATGCGAAAAAATTACGTGATGCCGGTATGCGTATTATTCGTAATGCTCACTATCCACAGGATCCTGCATTTATGGATGCGTGTGACGAACTTGGTTTATTCGTAATTGTGAATACACCGGGATGGCAGTTCTGGAATGCTGAGCCTATTTTCGCAGAAAGAGTTTATGGAAATATTCGCGATATGGTGCGCAGAGATCGTAATCGTCCGTCCGTATTCCTTTGGGAGCCGATTTTGAACGAAACATGGTATCCGGAAGACTTTGCTAAACGAGTAAAAGATATTGTTGCGGAAGAGTTCCCATACAAAAACAGTTATTCTGCTTGTGATCATGAGGCAAGAGGAAGTAAATTCTATGATATCCAGTTTACGCATCCTGTAAATGCGGATAAAGAATTTGCTTTACAAAAACAAGATCCGTCAAAAACATATTTTACCCGTGAATGGGGTGACAATGTTGACGATTGGAATTCGCATAACTCACCAAGTCGTGTGCATCGTTCATGGGGTGAATCTCCAATGTTGGTTCAAACGCGTCATTATGCCAATCCTCCGTACCCTTATACAACTTACGAAGGTTTGTATCAAACAAATCGTCAGCATGTAGGTGGTACACTTTGGCATTCATTTGATCATCAGCGTGGTTATCATCCGGATCCATTCTATGGTGGGGTAATGGATGTATTCCGTCAGCCTAAGTATTCGTATTATATGTTTATGGCTCAGCGTCCGAAGGAGAAACTTGATTTAATTGCCGAAAGCGGACCAATGATCTATATCGCACATGAGATGACTCCTTTTTCAAGTCCTGATGTAACAGTTTTCTCTAATTGTGATGAGGTGAGACTAACTGTTGCTCATACAGGGAAAACATATACTTATAAAAAAGATACGACTCATGTTGGAATGCCATCGCCGATTATTACGTTCAATGACGTTTATAATTTTATGGACGACAAGAAACTGGCAATGGCAGGAAAAGGGAAAGAAGTCTTTATGCTTGCAGAAGGTTTGATCGATGGTAAGGTAGTTGCAACGCATCGTCGTGAACCAGCTCGCCGTCCTTCTAAAATCGTTTTGTGGCTCGATAATGAAGATGTTTCGCTCCGCGCTGATGGATCGGATATGGTTACTGTTGTAGCGGGTATTGCCGATGATAATGGTAATATTAAACGGTTGAATAACTATTTCGTGAAATTCAACGTTGAAGGAGAGGGTCGTTTGGTTGGAGATGCAGAACATTTGAATAACCCGAGACCTGTTTTATGGGGTACGGCTCCTGTTTTGATACAATCAACCAACAAACCCGGAAAGATCAAAGTGACAGCAGAGGTTTTGTTTGAAGGTCAGCAAATGCCGGCTGGTGGCGAATTGATTTTTGAATCGGTTCCTGCTCAGAATGAACAACTGTTTGACGCTGCTGAATTGAATAAAATGAACACAATCAATACTCAGCAGAATCAATCCGGATCGTTTCAGAAAGATGATTTGAAAAAAGAGGTCGATAGACTTCAGAAAGAATTAAATGGTTACAAACTTAAGGAAGTTGAAAAGCAACAAGCTGAGTTTGGTGAGAAGAATTAATATGAAAAAAGGCTGGATTCCCGGTAGTGGGAATTCAGCCTTTTTTTATGTTTTCCTGTGCCTGAAATTAGCGATCCTATCAGTGATCTTTTTTTAGCCTGAAATTAATTTACAAAATACTGTGAATAAGTATTTTGCAGGTGAATATAAGTTTTTTCTCACGTGTATTAATTTGTTAACTGTAGGTCGCACAAAAATGCGATGTACACCGCAATTTTGTGCGACCTACTTCGCAATTTTGTGCGCTGTACATCGCACAAATTAATTTGTGCCGAAAATGAATTGTTTTCACTGTGATAAGATTTATTTCGACCAGATAAAAAATTGTTGGAAGGGGATCTTCTGCGTATGTAGCCTATGTCGTTTCTGTGCATTCATTTTAGATAAAAAAAAGAGGAAAGCTTCGTAAGTGAAACTTTCCTCTTTTATTATTTCAGGCTTTTAGCTGTTATGTAATTTTTCAAAGGATTTGCGTACATCTCCATTATTTTATGAGTGAGGTAGGCAATGTCTTTGTCAGGAATATCGATTTTTGCGATTTGTTTGTCCACATACGCGTAAAAATCATCCTTCTGTTGGTCTGTATAATGAATATCCAGCTCATTGTTTCCGTTGATATAATCCAGCGCAACGTAGTTATGCGGGAAAATATGATAATTCGCGTGGATCGATTGGTCAATTATTGCAGCAATAGCAGCAAAAGTGTCCGCTTTATCCAGCTCTTGCGGTAATGTAGCCAGCGTATCGTTGATACAAGGAGAAACATGAAAAAATACATGTCCTTTTTGTTCCATAATTCCGGTACGCATATTGATCAGATCATCCGATTGTTCTTTCTTATAATCGGCGTTATCTCTTTTTAGCTGGAATTCTTTAGCTTTGAGATAGTCGCAAGGATCATATTCGTAAGTAATCGAAAGAGGAGCAATATTGAGTTGCATGATGTTTTCGATAATCGAGTCAGATTCACCTCCCAGATTCAGCATTTTAATCAGAGCTTCCTGTGTACGGTCGTTTGAATCTTTGGCACGTCCTTCGCGCTGTGCAATCCAGATAGACTCATGCTTCTGTGTTCGTGCATAATGGATATAAGATGAAAGAAGTTTTGAAGCTTCAAGCATCTGACGAATCCCAACACCACGTTTTACGATGAAGTTTTTATTCAGACGGACAAGATCACTGATCCATGGGAAAATGAGTAAGTTGTCACCGATCGCAATTTCACATGTTTCACGGCCAGCGATTGATAACTCTGTGCTTAGAAAAGCTGAATCCAGAACGATATCTCTGTGATTAGATATGAAAAGGTATTCATTTTCTTTTGCAATATTGTCCCAACCAGTGGTTTTAACTCCTTTCGTAGTAGTTTTCATTATGTATTTAATGATTTCTACCATAATATTTACCTGGAATTCTTTCTTTGTCTGTACGGAAAGAAGGGTTTGCTTCAATTGCTCAAAAGGGAAAAAAGGAATTGCTTTTTTGACCACTTCTACAAAAGAAGGCTCTTCAACTAAACGTGAAAGAATCGTATGTACTTCCTCGTCGTTGTAAGGACGTATTTCGTCAAAGTTAGTTTGCGTGTCCATTGTTATTAAGAATGAGACTGTATTTCGTTTTCGATAATTTCGTTCATTACATCTTTAATATCCAGACCTGCAGCTCTGACCTGTTGCGGAATAAAGCTTGTAGCAGTCATCCCCGGAGTTGTATTCACTTCTAATAAGTGAAGCTTTCCTTTTGATATGATGTAATCAATACGGATAATGCCTTTGCATCCTAAAATATCGTATATCTCGGATGTAAGTTCCTGAACTTGCGTTGTCAATTCGGAGCTGATGCGAGCCGGAGTAATTTCATCAACTTTAGATGCTGTATATTTAGCTTCGTAATCGAAAAACTCATTTTTACTCACGACTTCAGTCACAGGAAAGACAACTGCATGATCTTTTACTTTATAACAACCACAAGTGATTTCGGTTCCCTCAATGAAAGATTCTATGATAACTTCTTCGCCTTCCTGGAAAGCCTTATCTACTGCATCATAAATTTCACCCGGTTTTTTCACCTTTGTAACGCCAAAGCTAGAGCCTCCGACATTCGGTTTAATAAAGCAAGGCATACCACAGATATCAACAACATCTTCTGCTTCTAAATAATCTCCTTTACGAAGTCTGATTGATGGAGCTATCTGAATGCCAAAGCCGCTCAGATAGTGATTGCAAGCATATTTGTTGAATGTGAGTGCAGCAGCCAATACGCCACAGCAAGAATATGGAAGACCAATAAGATCGAAATATCCTTGCAGGATACCATTTTCTCCTGGTGTACCGTGTATGGTAATGTATGCAAAATCAAAAATGATTTTCGTATCGTGATGCATGAATGAAAAATCATTTTTGTCGATCATGAATTTTTCTTCACCCATTGATACATACCATTCTTTGTTACGGATAACAACTAAGTAGCGATTGTATGTTTCGGCATCAATAAAGGACATAAGTCCTTCGGCACTTTTCATGGAAACAACCCATTCAGACGAGTCGCCTCCTGCTATGATTGCAATATTTTTTTTCATCTTAAGTTTTAGTCTTCGTGTAATTCTCTGTTTTGAATATAGCCTCTCCATTTATCCATTAGTTCGATCATATCGCCCGGAACATCTGCAGTAAAGAACATTTCTTCTCCTGTTCGCGGATGTATGAATCCTAAGGTTTGGGCATGAAGAGCCTGACGTGGACAAACTTTGAAACAGTTCTGAACAAACTGTTTGTATTTTGTAAAGGTAGTTCCTTTCAATATCTCGTGTCCACCATATCGCTCGTCATTAAACAGGGTATGACCGATATATTTCATGTGAACGCGGATTTGATGTGTACGTCCCGTTTCCAGTTGACATTCAACTACGGTAACGTAGCCTAATCTTTCCAAAACACGGTAGTGAGTAACGGCATTTTTTCCGTAATCGCCTTCAGGGAAAACGGTCATCAGCATGCGGTCTTTGAGGCTTCGTCCGATATTTCCTTCGATACGTCCTTCATCTTCTTTGACTGTTCCCCATACAATTGCCACGTATTTACGTTTTGTTGTTTTGTTAAAGAACTGGAGTCCTAAGTGCGATTTTGCTTCGGCTGTTTTGGCAATAACCAAAAGTCCGGAGGTATCTTTATCTATTCGGTGAACAAGTCCAAACCGTGGATCTTCAATCTGAAATTTAGGATCGTTGCGGAAATGCCAGGCCAAACCATGAATCAGCGTGCCGCTGTAGTTGCCGTGTCCCGGGTGTACAACCAATCCGGGTTGTTTATTGATAACCATCAAATCATCGTCTTCGTAAACGATATCTAACGGTACATCTTCGGGAATAATCTCCGTTTCGCGCGGAGGGGTAGCCATAACGATACGTATATTGTCGTTTGGCTTAACTTTATAGTTGGATTTGACAGCTTTGTCGTTTACAAGAATGCATCCGGCATCTGCTGCACTTTGAATACGTGTACGTGTAGCATTGATTATACGTAATGTAAGATATTTGTCAATGCGTAAAGGTGATTGTCCTTTATCAACAAGTACCGAGTAA
>JBOFCW010000012.1:0-8665 GCA_051646395.1 Bacteroidales bacterium | reverse complement strand
ACAAAAAATTCGTTCGTTCGAAAGTATTTGGAAATCCTTATATCTGGGTGATTGCTGTCGCAAACTTTTTCGTTTATACGGTGAGATACGCGGTTCTCGATTGGGGGCCGACGTTGCTGAGTGAATGGAAAGGGATCTCAGTTGCAGAAGCCGGTTGGCTGGTTGCGGCATTTGAGATTTCCGGTATTCTGGGAATGCTCGCTGCCGGATGGGCTACGGATAAATTCTTCGGAGGTCGCGGACCACGCGTTTGTGTGATTTGTATGATTATGACCGCATTCTTTGTTTTCTTGCTTAAACATATTCAGACAGATTCTCTCATCGTGAGTGCTCTCATTCTTGGAGCTGCCGGATTCTGTATCTATGGACCACAGGCTCTGGTGGGAATCGCAGCTGCTAATATGGCCACGAAAAGAGCTGCGGCTACAGCTGTCGGGTTTACCGGTTTGTTCGGGTATGCCAGTACACTTGCTTCCGGTTGGGGCTTGGGATTGATGGCACAGCAATTCGGATGGGATTATGCCGTGGGTGTGATTATCCTGACTGCAGTTGTTGGTACGGTTATTTTCTTGTTCGCATGGAATGCCAAAGCAAACGGTTATGGCGAAAATATTGTAGAAGAGGGAGAAATCGCTTTGGCGGAGGCTAAAAGTCCGGAAAGCTATTGATGTTGGAATGAAATCACCATCACTTGCAGAAGATTGAAATGACTGATGCATAAACGGTGTATTTATTGCCTTAATGAAACTAACGAATAATATACAAATGAAATACTCAAGAGAATTGCTACAGGCGGTAAAAGAGATCCGCCATGTGGCACTCGATATGGATGGAACCATCTATAATGGTTCAACCTTATTTCCTTTCACGATACCTTTTTTGAATAAACTGAATGAGATGGGAATCGGTTATTCCTTTCTTACGAATAATTCATCGAAGAGCGTCGATGACTACATGACGAATCTGAACAGACTCGGTATCCCGGCAAGGGATGAAGATATGTACACTTCTTCGAAAGCCACGATCGAGTATCTGAAAATCAATTATCCGCATTTCAAACGTCTTTTCTTATTGGGAACACCAAGCATGGTGAACGAATTTGAAAAGGCAGGTTATATCTCTACACAGGATGATCCGGAAGATCGCCCGGATGCGGTAATCGTAGCATTCGATTCTTCGTTGGTTTATTCACGTCTGTGTCGTGCTTCATGGTGGGTGAAAGAGGGTCTTCCTTATATTGCGACCAATCCGGATAAAGTATGTCCGACAGATAAACAGGTAGTACTGGTTGATTGTGCGGCCATTTGTGCGGCTATCCATGAATCAACAGGGCGTATGCCTGACTTGGTAATCGGAAAACCGGATCCGCGTATGCTCGACGGAATCCTGAACCGCAATAAATTGCAGCCACATGAAGTAGCGATTGTTGGCGATCGTATTTATACGGATGTGCGCACGGCGAAGAATGCCAAAGCGATGGGTGTTTTGGTTATGTCGGGTGAAACTGACGATCAAATATTGGAGGCTTCTGATATCATTCCGGATATCGTAGCCCGTGATCTTGAAGAGTTTGGGTCAATTATAGAAGCTTCCCGGTTGATGGACTGAGGAAGTGATAGGTTTATTGTTATGGATGAGAAAGGGTAATGGATTTTTCCATTGCCCTTTTTTTATGAATGTGAATTTACAAAAAAAATATTTCAAGGGTATTTATTACATTTAAACAAATTATTGCTTATTTTGCGTAACCTTAATGTAGATTTTATACCTTAATTTATGACCATTTTCAAAACACATGATTTGTCGAAACAAGAAGACCTGCTCTTTTTAAAAAGGATGCGATCCGATGATAAAGGCTCTTTCGAATCAATCTTCAATAAATACTACAAAGATTTGGTTTTGTTTTCCTCCAACTTCGTGTCGGACCCGACAATTTGTGAAGATATCGTTCAGAATGTTTTTATGAATTTATGGGAAGCAAGATATCGTCTGGAAATAGAAGTTTCTCTGCGGGCCTATCTGATTCGTTCCGTTCGTAACAGTTGCCTTGAGGAACTCAGGCATCACGATGTGGTGGGTGTTCACCAAAAATATATGAAGGATCACTCGATTCTGGATACGCACGATACTGAAAATTATATCTTGTATACCGATTTGCACGAACGGTTGCAGCTGGCCCTGTCTCAACTGCCTGAATGCGTACGTGAATCGTTCGAAATGAACCGTTTCCAGAATCTGAAATATCGGGAAATAGCCCATATTCTGAATGTCTCTGTCCGAACGGTAGAGGATCGGGTAAGCAAATCATTGCACCATTTGCGTAAAGAGTTGAAAGATTTTTGCGCATTCATACTATTCTTTTAAAATCCCTGTGGTTTTTTTCGTTTAGTCAGTCTATTTATTAGCGACCATAATCAAAATGTATGTCTGAAAACCAGTTTCAAAAACATTATATACGGCTCATTTCACTCTATCTGGAGGGAAAAGCCGATAAGGAACAGATTGACCGGCTGGAAAGGCTGGTAAAACTAACTCCTCAAAACAAATCCCTTTACCAACGCATGAAGAATATTCATGAGGTGGCTAAACCGGGTATCGATCCGGATCAGATCGATACCCATGCGGCTTTCGCCCGGATGTCGGAACGGATGCTCAAAAATAAGTTTCCTTCCGACCAGGACAAAAAGATTGTTCCTCACAAGAAATTTGATGCTTTTGCTTTTTTTCAGAAAATAGCGGCCATCTTGTTATTACCTCTTTCTGTTTCTTCGGTCTGGTTGTGGATCGAGTTGCAGAACAAGCCGAAGGAAGTGATCACACAGCATGAACTGACAGCTCCCTATGGAGTAAACAGTCATACCATTCTGCCCGATGGTTCCAGGGTATGGATCAATTCGGGAAGTAAACTGGTATATGCCTCCGATTTCGGCAGGACAGATCAACGCCGGTTAAGCTTATCGGGAGAGGGTTTTTTTGAAGTCAAAACAGATCCTGAACATCCGTTCGTTGTTGACGTCAATGGCCTTGAAGTAATGGCCAAAGGAACAGCATTTAATATCCATGCCTATGATGAGGACAGGATTTCGGTGGTATTGGTCAACGGGATTGTGGAAGTGGCCGGAAAGGATAAGAAAATGACGATGGATCCCGGGCAACTACTGACTGTTCGGACGGATCAGGAATGGGCATTGGAAAATACGGATCCCTATGTATGGTCGTGTTGGAAAGACGGTGTAATCGCTTTTCGTGATCACAAACTGTCTTCTGTTTTTGAACGATTGGAAGAGATATACAATGTCGAGTTCGAAGTGGTCGATCAGAGCATCAAAGAATATATTTATTATGCAACTTTCAAGGGAGAATCAATCTCCGATATCATCGATTTGCTTCAAATGAGCGCTCCGATCTTTTTTGTTGAGAAAACCCAACCTGATGATGGTTCGAATCATTTCCGACAAAAGAAATTCTGTGTTTTCAAAAAATGAATTCCGATTTTATAAGCTAAAAGCAATTGAAAGAACGATCATCCGTATTTCAATTGCTTTTTTTTATAAATAATATAAATTTTGAATGTGGTATTTTTTCAAAGAACAGTCTTATTACAGAGATCACATTATCTAAGTGCATCCAAATTCATCCTAAATTATCAAACAACTAAACATGAAGAAGTTCCTTAAATTTCTTACCGGTGCTGTTTTGCTGATATTATATGCAATACCGGCTCAGGCATTAGCAGGTAACATCACCCTACAAGTAAAGAATAAACCTTTGAGCGAAATTCTGAAACAGATCGAATCTCAGAGTGGCTATTCATTCTTGTATAACAAGCAACTGGTCAATGTAGAACAAAAACAAAGTATTCAGGTTAAAGAGGAGGCTCTCGATAAAACGCTGAATACGATTCTTGCCGGAAAGAATATCGGTTACAGAATATCGGGAAAACAAATCGTATTGAGTCCGTCGGATTCGAAAAAAACAGTTTCGGAAGATAAGTTACAGGAAGTAACCGGTATCGTCATTGACGGAACTACCCGCGAACCCATCATGGGAGCCAGTGTAATCGTTTTGGGAACCACACGGGGAGTTTCCACGGATCTGGATGGTCGTTTTCGACTGGAAGCTCCGATGAATTCACATATCCGAATTTCATATCTGGGATATATTGCCCAGGAAGTTGTTGTTAAGGATAAAAAAGAACTGAAAATCTATCTGAATGAAGATACGCAGAAAATCAACGAAGTAGTCGTTGTAGGCTACGGTGCCGTATCCAAAAAGAATCTGACGACAGCGATTTCGCAGGTCAAACCGGATGATGTACAGAAAGCAGCCAACAGTAACGTCAACCAGCTTTTGGTAGGACGTGCTCCGGGTATGCAGGCTACGATATCGAGTGCTCAGCCAGATGGGAAGGTGAACATTTCGATTCGTGGGGCGGGCAACCCGATCTATGTGGTGGACGGTGTCGTGATGCCTTCTTCTGCGATCAGCCTGGGAAGCGGTAGTACCGGTTTGCCAAGCGGAATCAACCGAAGTGGGTTGGCGGGCTTGAATCCGGCTGATATCGAATCGGTAGAGGTTTTGAAAGATGCTTCTGCTGCGATTTACGGTATCGGGGCTTCCGACGGGGTAATCCTGATTACGACGAAAAAAGGTAAAGAGGGACAGCCGAGCATTACGTATGACGGAAGTTATTCTTTCGTTCGCAACTACCCGTATCTGAAATCACTTGACGCGCAGGAGTACATGAACTTTGCGAATCTGTTCAGCAAAGAAAATTACCTGTACACCAAAAAACAGTATCCTTACGGAGGACTGGAATTTGACGGATTGTGGACACCAATGTTCTCTGATTCTGACATTGCGAATGCACAGACAACAAACTGGACCGATTTGGTTTTGAAGTCAGGATACATCACGAACCATAACCTCACAATCAGCGGGGGAACGAAAGTCGTGAACTATTATCTGGGGAGTAATTATTTCGAACAGGAAGGGAACGTGACCAATTCGGGCATGGATAAATTCGCTTTTCGTGGGAATGTAGGTGTGAACTTATTTCCTTTCTTAAAGCTGACTTCCGTATTCAATGCCAACCGTAACAACTATAAAAACTCAATGGTAGGGACGGATATCGGGAACAAAGGAAATATCGCCGGCGGATCTCTTAACTCGGCATTGCTTTATCCTTCTTACCTTCCGGTATATCAGGAAGACGGTAGCTATACCAAGTATAAAAACATTCCCAATCCGGCTTCGATGAAGCACATCAAGGATAATACCCGCGAAAACGGTTTCAACCTTGTCTTCACTGCCGATTTGGATCTGTATAAAGACATGATCAAGTTAAGAGGGATTTATGGGATGAATCAGGAAAACGTTCGTCGTTCAACCTTTATCCCTTCGACGATTTATTTTGACCTGATGAACAAATCAAGGGGGAATATCCATTCGGAAAGACGTTTCACGCAGACGATGGAAGCCATGGTGACTTTTTCGAAAAACTTTGCCGATATCGTACAGGTAGATGCGCTTGCAGGATTGGGTAAATATCTTGAGGATTACGAGGGATATGCTGTTTCGTATGAAAATGTACATGATATCATCAACGAACACAATATCGGATCTGCGTCGGGAAGAATCACACCGAACTCTTATACGGGGAAGAACGAAAAACGTTCACAGTTTGTAAAGGCAAGTGCGGATGTGTTGGATCGCTACGTGGTTTCGATGACGTTGCGCCGCGATGGAACAGATAAATTTTTCCCGGAAAATAAATACGCTGTATTTCCTTCCGTATCGGCTGCGTGGAAAGTTTCGAACGAGCCATTCCTTCGTGATATTACCTGGATCGGATTGTTGAAACTACGTGCCAGCTGGGGTAAGACCGGACAGGATAACTTAGGATCATCGTTATACGGACTCTATGCTCCGAATCGTTTTAAAGTGAATTTCTCTGACAACAGCATCGTGAATATCCCATATGTATTGATGGGAGCCAATTATCCGGATGTGAGCTGGCAGAAAACGCTGATGAAAAACTTAGGTGTCGATTTTTATGTGTTGAACAACCGTATCTCCGGTAGCTTCGATATCTATCGTAATGATGTGACCCGCTTGTTGGGAACGGCACCGACATCGCCATTGGCTATTTTTGAAAGCAGACCTGTCAACGGAGCTCACTTCTACAGAAAAGGTTGGGAATTCATGTTGGAAACGCAGAATCTGACAGGAGCATTTACCTGGAATAGTGTATTAACAGTTTCTCGAGTGAATGCTTACTGGAAAAAACGCATGCCGAACCATGATTATCAGCAGTACCAGAAGAAGGAAAAAGAGCCTGTAAATGCATTCTATTATTATAAGGTAGATGGATATATCAATTCGGAACGGAGCAATATGCCGGCCTCTCAGCTTTCGTTGCAGAATGAGGCCCAATATCCGGGATGTCCGATTATCAAGGATAAAAACGGTGATGGTAAAATCGATGTGAACGACGTTTATTTAAGAGATATGGCGCCAAAAGCGTATATCGGATTCGGGAATACCTTCACATACAAAAACTTCGATCTGGATGTATTCATGTATGGTCAGGTCGGCATCATCAAATTCAACCAGGCTTATAGTGCTGCCGTTGCAGGACCTCTGGCTGGTGATTATCCGACGAACTCGAATGTTTTTGCCTATCGTTTGTGGAACTCGCAGAACAATCCGAATGGTAACCGTGCAGGTATCGCTGTTCATAAAATGGGTGCTTTGCCGGGCAATGCCGGAACTGACGCCGATTATGAAAACGCTTCTTTCTTACGTATGCGAAACATCACGTTAGGCTATAATTTACAAGGATCTCTGCTGGGGCCACTCCAGAAATATGTTAAAAACATCCGCGTTTATTGCGATGTGCAGAATCCATTCGTAATCACGAAATACAAAGGATTCGACCCTGAGATTTATACCGGAGGCGGAGGTGCCAGTGGTGAGTCACGCGGAGAATATCCACAGGTGAGAACATTCTCTCTTGGAGCTAAACTAAATTTTTAATACACTCTTTTTTTATATAACCCATGAAAAGATTTAGAATTCACACATGGATTGCAACATTTCTAATCTTGTTTAGTAGTTGTGAAGATAATTTTGATCCGAATATTTACGGTAGTCTGGTTCCGGGAAGTTTTCCTTCCACAGAGGCAGAATATGAGGCGTATGCTTTAGCGTGTTATATTCCGTTTACGACCACCTGGACCTATTATATAGGAAATGGAGCCCGCCAACACAGCTTCTACATCCCTGAAGGGGGAGTGTTGCGTATGTTCGACGCTCCTTCTGATTTGATGGCTCCATGGGATCTGGGATATAACGAATGGATGAACTATTCGAGATCGGATTTCAAACAAGCCTATTATTATCCGCGTACGTGGGTCGATGCATTCAACCTCAATCACATGCCTAAACTGGCTCAGATTACCCGATTCACCGAGATCGTGGGAACATTGGAAAAAGCGGATCCTAAAATCCTGTCGGAAGCAAAAAGACAACAGCTTTTAGGAGAGGTACGCCTGTGCCGCGGGTTGATGCTCTACTATATGATGCATATATACGGGCCTCTTCCGGCAGTATTGAATCCGGAAGATGTGTATAATGACGCGGTATTGAATAATCTGGCCAGACCGGAGCTGAGTGTGATGGTAGAACGGATCAAAGCGGATTTTGAATTCGCGATCCAGAATCTGCCTGAAAAACTGGATGCCAAGGGACGTTACACGGCCGATTATGCTCGTTTTTGCCTGATGAAGCACATGCTCAACGAGGGATATCACATGGACGGGTATTATACTCGTTGTAAAGAACTTTATGCGGAACTGAAGGAATCGAATCGTTATGCTTTATTCGACAAAGGAGAAAACCCATATGTGGATATGTATAAATCGGTGAATGATTTCAACAGTGAGATCATCATGGCCCTTAGTTGTGATCCGACAGCAGACGGGTCGGATAACAGTGGTAACTTCTTCCCGTTCTCGATGTTGGCTACTCCGAATGATGCCTCGAGATATGACGGAACAGGCAATCCGACTCCTTTCTTTTATCAGGGAAAAGGATGGGATCATTATTTCAACGTATCTCCGCAATTGTATGACCGTTATGAATCGGGCGATAAGAGACGGGATGTGATCCTGACTGAATACTGGGTGGATAACGGAACGCCAGTTTCTACGACTAAAAGAACAAGAAGCGATCTTGATGTGCGTTGGAACGGATTCATCATTTACAAATATCCGATCGAAACGAATACTTCTTTCCAGGGGAATGACTTCCCGTTGGCTCGCTGGGCTGATGTTTTATTGATGTTCGCAGAGCTTGACGTACGTATGAGCAACGGGGCGCCTTCGCAAGAAGCGGTTGCTGCGGCAAGTCAGGTGCGTAGTCGTGCCGGACTGGGCGCAATTCCACAAGAGCATCTTGTTTCAAAAGAGGCGTTTTTGGATTATCTTCTTGAAGAACGCGCCAAAGAGTTTATCTATGAGGGGATGCGTAAGATCGACCTGATCCGTTTTAACAAATATGCGCAGGCTTGCAAGAAATCGAAAAAGGTATTGCCTACTCATCAGTATCTGCCGCTGCCGAACTATTTCGTAGAGCAAGCGAAAAGCTATGGGCAGGATATCCT
>JBOFCW010000348.1:0-1621 GCA_051646395.1 Bacteroidales bacterium | reverse complement strand
TGTTGTTGATAAGCGAAAAAGAGATCAGGAGCAGCAGTAACGCTATCCCCGAAAGGATCAGTCCCATTTTCCGCATATTTTCGTTGACCAGATTGACGATATCTTTTCTATAATTGAAATCGCGTATGTTTTTAGAGAGTCCCCTGACGGCAGACTCGATCATGACGATGCTGTCGTTGTTGGCATAGGGGGCATGCAGCTTCACCTCCATCGAGGCTTGCAGCGGATTGAATCCCAGAAATTCTTCCGGATTTTCACCCAATTCTTGCGTGAGTTCCTTTAAGGCGTCCTCCTTGCTAATGTATTTGAATGATTTTGCATACTCCGACTGCGAAATCACCTTTTGCATTTTGGTTATTTCGGCCGGTGTGACATCATCTTTCAAAACCACCGTAAAGCCGATATTCTCTTTTACAAAAACCGAAAGCTGATTGGCGAATACGCCCATAAAAGCGATCATTCCCAGTACGAACAGTACCAGGGAGATGCTAAAGATCGACGTCAGCCGCGCATTTCTGAATTTTCCTCGCGTAGGTTGCGGTTGTTTGCTCATTGTTTGCGTCTTAAAATATAGATTATCGAACTGCTCTTGCGCGGATCACGGAGCGCGTAGGTCAAAGCGATCGCTCCGCGCATCATCCCGCGGATGAAGCTATTCTTATTTCCTTTGTATTTTTCGCTCAGCATCGATACATAAAAAGCATCGAACGGCATGGGTGCGAATTTCTCGATTTCGAATCCCTCTTTATTGACCAAACGGGCAAATGTGTCGGGCGAAAAGTGCCATAAATGGCGGGGCACATCATAGGCTCCCCAGTATTTACCATAGTAGGCAGCATCGTAAGAGACACTGTTGGGAACGGCGATAATCAATCGGCCCTGATTAGTAAGCATTTCGCGTAAACGAACGAATACGCCCGGTAAATCCTGTAAATGTTCCATCACATGCCACAACGAAATCACATCGAAGCGCGCATCCGCGGCGATATTACTCAGGTCCGGTTCAATATCGAGTCCGAATCCTCTGCGGGCAGCGGCAGCAGCAGCTTCGCTCTTCTCTACGCCTTGCGTTTTCCAGCCCCGTTGCTTCATTGCTTCTAAAAAATAACCGGTTCCGCATCCGATATCAAGAATCGCTTTTTTCGGCTGTTGCTTTTCCCGGTCATTTCCACCTGCGATGAGTGATTCGGTCAAATCGGCTTTCCGCCGCAACATGAACTGCCGCACCAGGTGATAAACCCGGTTCATGATTCCCTTGCGGGTATCGGAGTGGGAGATATAATCGGGTGTTTCGTAATAACGACCGATTTCGCTTTCGTCGGGGAAATCCTGTGTAAAAAGAAAGCCACACTGTTTGCAACGTCCGATCTGATACGGCTCGCCACTGGCGTAATGATCCATACAGTGTAAATAATCTCCGGTCTCACAACCTCCACATACCGGACATGTCGTAATATGCACTTTCTTCATTCAGGAATGATTTAAAAAAGGATTTTCACATTCATTTTTATACAAGCAGTTCTATCCTTAAGTTGCTGCAAAAGAACAAATATTTTGTCAATTCAGATAGTTAAAAATGGTTTATTGGATTGGATGCGAAAAAAAATCCCTGTTTAATCGG
>JBOFCW010000339.1:0-10716 GCA_051646395.1 Bacteroidales bacterium | reverse complement strand
TTCTGTAGCTAAATGAGCCGGAATCTTTTCAAGAACGACTGAAAAACAACCGATCTCTTCGAGCATCTTCGCGTCTTCTTTTAATTTGGCCGCTTCTGCCTCATCTTTCGCGCGCACAGTGTAGGTTCCGAATTTGTTGATCGATTGGGGAGTCAGCCCCAAATGTCCCATAACCGGGATTCCTGCAGTCAGGATACGCTCGATTGATTCGCGGATCTCCGATCCACCCTCCATCTTGACACAATCCGCACCCGTTTCCTTCATAATACGGATAGCAGAAGCCAAAGCTTCCTTCGAATTGCCCTGATAAGTACCAAAAGGCAAATCCACAACGACCAGTGAACGTTTTACTGCCTTCATTACAGACTGACCATGATAAATCATATGATCGAGTGTAATAGGAAGCGTTGTCACATTTCCGGCCATCACGTTAGAAGCAGAATCTCCTACCAGGATCACGTCCATTCCGGCAGCATCAATAATTTTTGCCATCGAATAATCGTATGCAGTGAGCATCGATATTTTCTCACCCCGTGATTTCATTTCAATCAATCGACGGGTTGTTACTTTTCTTGTATCTTCTGTATAAGTTGACATATTCAGTTTTGTTAAACAGCATGCAAAGTTATCAATTCTCTTAAAGAGGCATCATTTATTTGCATTTATTGAGGATGATTTGAGCCTTTAAACCTCTTTTTGAGTCAAAAAATTAGTGAATTTGTCTTTTTTTTGATTGCGCAATCTATTGTTGTGTTTTACAGCATGTAAATTTATTTGGCACTACTTAACTTCTGAAATACATTTGTAACACCTTAAATAATACAACCAGAATTTAAATTAAAACATACACATACCTTAAATAACACAACCTGAAATACCTTGATAGAATACCTTAAATTGAAAACACAAAGTTTTTTTTTACATTAAACACAGCTTTTTTAAGCTGATGTCTAAGATAAAAAGAGCAGCCTGCGATAGGCTGCTCTTCTTATTTAAAGGAAGCAATACAAACGGGTTTCTTATACATTCAATCGGGAAACGAAATCTTTTTCATAAATTAGTAATCGATATACGATTTTACCGAACATAATCAAATCTATTTCATATGATGGAAATTCTTGAAACATATCACCTTAGTGGTATCGTTATCGGTCTGGCTACATTTCTGATCATCGGAATTTTTCATCCGATCGTGATCAAAGCCGAATATTACTGGGGTGTAAAATGCTGGTGGATTTTTTTGATACTGGGAATTGCCGGAATCATCGCCTCGGTATTCATTACCAATATCATCGGTTCGGTATTGTGTGGCGTGTTCGCATTTTCTTCTCTTTGGACAATCGGCGAAATATTCGAACAGCGTCAGCGCGTTGCAAAAGGTTGGTTTCCGGCAAATCCGGAAAGATTAAAAAAAGAATCACAGAAAGAGGATTTGAAATCAACAGATCGGATCTGATTTGAGCATCAGCGGATTTAAGGACCGGATATATAGAAACAAGATAAGAGGCAGTCCGGTTTGCATCCGTGAATGGCAGATTCACGTCACATAACCCAATGCCTCTTATCTTTGTCTTTTCGTAAGCGATTCTACTTCATGATATATTCAACGATCCATTCACCAACAGCACTCGTTGAGTAAGGTGCGATTCCTTTTTCCTGGATATCCTCCGTCCGGATATTCTGCCGGATCGAAGCATTGACTGCCTCACGGATCAGATTTGCTTCCTGTTTCAGTCCGAACGCATATTCGAACATCATTGCAGCAGAAAGGATCGCGGCTAATGGATTTGCTATATTTTTGCCCGCTGCCTGAGGCCATGAACCATGAATCGGCTCGAATACGGAGGTATGGATGCCGATGGATGCGGAAGGAAGCATCCCCATCGACCCTGTTATTACCGACCCTTCATCGGTCAGGATATCTCCGAACATATTCTCGGTTACCATCACATCGAAATCCTTCGGCCACTGTATCATGCGCATCGCGGCATTATCCACAAACATATATTCTGTCGTAACTTCCGGATAACGGGGTTCTATCTCTTTAGCCACCTCTCTCCACAAACGGGAAGTAGCAAGCACATTGGCTTTATCCACAATCGTGAGTTTCTTTCTCCGCTTCATCGCATAACCGTATGCCAACTCCACGATCCGTTCAATCTCTTCACGGGTATAAACACACGTATCATAGGCTGTATTACCATCCTCCGAACGCCCTTGTGGACGACCGAAATACAATCCGCCAGTCAATTCACGGATACACATAAAATCGGCACCCTCGATCAGATCTGCCCGCAAGGGAGATTTATGGATCAAATCGGGGAAAGTGGTAATAGGACGAATATTGGCATAAAGGCCTAATTTCTTTCGCATCGCCAACAGTCCCTGCTCCGGACGCACCTTTGCAGACGGGTCGTTATCAAAACGTGGATCACCGACTGCTCCGAAAAGTACCGCATCACTTCGCATACACAATTCATGTGTGTGATCGGGATAGGGATTACCAACTTGATCGATCGCAGTAGCTCCGCAGATGGCTTCTTCGAAGCTCATTTCATGACCGAATTTACGGCATACCGCCAAAGACACATCCAGTGCTTGCCTGGTGATTTCCGGTCCGATGCCGTCGCCCGGCAATACGGCTATTTTCATCTTCATCTGTCTATAATTTATTTTTTTCTTTAAAGTCAAAACGCCATTATATAACTCCGGTCGGGTATCGTTACTTTAAGTGAGTTATGGCGATATTATTATTCAAAAAACACTACGGGAACATCGGCTCGATCTTATTCAGCATCTTAACCGTTGCCTTTATCGCAGCTTCCGTCTGGTCGGCATCAAGTCCGCGGGTCTTAAATACCTCTTTGCGATACTCCCAGCTGATGAGTGCCTGAACGAGGGCATCCGTGCGCCCGCCGGGCGGAATACTCACCACATAATTGACCAGTTTCGGGAAATCACGCTTGAGCTGATTTCTGTAAATCCCCTTCAACGCTTTCATAAAAGCGTCATACTGACCATCACCGGCAGAAGATGCTTCATATACCTGACCGGCTATTTCAATTTTTAAAATAGCGACCGGTTTGAGTCCCTGAGCCACCGAAAGCGAGTAATTCAGGATACGGATCCGCTGATTGTCTGATTCATGCTGAAGCACATCAGACATGATATAGGGCAGGTCTTCCTGTGTCACAATCTCTTTCTTATCGCCAAGTTCTATGATTCGCTGCGTAAGTTTGCGCATTGCTTCCTCATCGAGCGACAAGCCCAATGCTTCCAGATTCATGCTGATATTGGCTTTCCCGGAAGTTTTTCCCAAAGCATATTCACGCATTCGCCCGAAACGCTCAGGCATCAGTTTACTGAAATAGAGTTTGCTTTTGAAGTCGCCGTCTGCGTGAACACCCGCACACTGTGTAAAGACATTCTCTCCCACAATGGGACTATTCCCGGCAATTCGGGCTCCCGAATAGGATTCAACCAGCCGGCTTACACTGTTGATTTTCTGCTCCTGAATATTCGTTTCGGCCTCAAGCAGATCATGCAGTACGGCGATGATGCTCGAAAGCGAAGCATTTCCGGCTCGCTCACCCAGACCATTCACCGTACAATGAATTCCTCTGATCCCCACTTTGGCCGCCGCAAAAGTATTGGCTACGGCCAGATCATAATCGTTGTGGGCATGGAAATCAAAATGTAACCGGGGATAACGTTTTACCATTCGATAACACAGCGAAAAGGCCTGATACGGACTCAGGATCCCCAATGTATCCGTAAGCATGAAGCGGTCTACCGGCTCCTCTTTCAGGGCATCGACCAGTTGGTAAACATATTGGGGCGAATGCAGAATACCGTTCGACCAGTCTTCCAGATATACATTCACACGAATCCCTTTTGATACAGCGATTCGTATGTTATCACGTATCTCTTCGATATGTTGTTCGGGAGTTTTGTTCAACTGGAGCTTACAGTGTTTCAACGAACCTTTTGCAAGCAAATTCATTACCCTGCAACCGGCTCTGTGAATCCACTCTACCGACGCACCTTTATCAACGAAACCGAGAACTTCAATTTGGTGGATCCGACCGTTTTGTTGTGCCCATTGAGCAATACGCTCCACGCCGGTAAACTCTCCACGGGATACGCGCGCAGAAGCCACCTCCACCCGATCTACTCCTAACTCTTCAAGCAACTGACGGGCGATGCTTAACTTCTCATGCGAAGTAAAAGCGACACCCGAGGTTTGCTCACCATCACGAAGGGTGGTATCCATTATTTCCAGTTTCATACGAATGCTATTTGCTATTTTGCTCAAAAGATACGATATCTTCTTTTTTACTCAACAGATAATCGATGTCATCGTAACCATTGAGCAGACAATTCTTTTTATATGCATTGATTGTAAATGACTCCTTTGTGCCATTGCTGTTATTCGTAATGGTCTGATCTTCCAGGTCGACCGTTACCGAAGCCTCCGAATCATCGGCATTGGCTGCGAAGAGTTCCTTCAGAAATGATTCACTTACAACAACAGGCAAGACGCCATTGTTGAGCGCATTATTCCGGAATATATCGGCAAAGAAACTCGAAACGACAACACGAAAGCCGAAACCGGCTACCGCCCAGGCTGCATGTTCACGGCTCGATCCGCTACCAAAATTTTTCCCGGCTACCAAAACCGAACCGCTATATTTATCCTGATTCAAAACAAAATCCGGATTTTTATTTCCGAAACCATCGTAACGCCAATCGTAAAACAGGTTATCACCGAATCCGTCCTTATCTGTCGCTTTCAAAAAACGAGCCGGTATAATCTGATCCGTATCCACATTCTCGATCGGGAGCGGATAAAAAGAAGAGGTCAGGGTTTGAAATTTTGTTGTCGCCAGCGAATCCCTGGGATCCGTAATCACACCAGTCACGGCGGCCGCTGCTGCTACAAGAGGCCCACACAGGATTGTTCGCGCGCCGGGGCCCTGTCTTCCCTCGAAATTGCGATTCGATGTAGAAAGGGCATATTTTCGTGCCGGCACCTTGTCTTCGTTCATCGCCAGACAGGCGGAACAACCGGGTTGTCTTAATTCAAATCCGGCTTCCTGCAAGATCCGGTCGAGTCCTTCATCGCGAATCTGCTTATCGACTGCCCAGGAACCGGGCACCAACCAGCAAATCACATTTTCAGCTTTTTGCTTGCCTTTCACATAACCGGCGAAAGCGCGAAAATCTTCGATTCGCCCATTCGTACAACTCCCCAGAAAGACATAATCCACCGGTTTGCCCAACAGCGACTCGCCGGGACGGAACCCCATGTATTCAAGTGATTTTTCGAAAGACAATCTTCCTGCCGGATCGATCTGATCAAGTGTCGGTATTTTTTCTGTAATGCCCATCCCCATACCCGGATTCGTACCGTAAGTCACCATCGGTTCGATATCCCGGGCTGAAAAAGTCAGTTCTTTGTCAAATACGGCATCGACATCCGAATGCAAAGTCCGGTAAAATGCTTCGGCCTTATCCCAATCCGCACCTTTTGGGGCAAACTCACGTCCCTTTACATAAGCGATAGTCTTTTCGTCTGCCGCAATCATACCACCACGGGCTCCCATCTCGATGCTCATGTTACAAACCGTCATTCTTTCTTCCATGCTCATCTCGCGGATCGCTTCGCCGGCAAACTCGATAAAATAGCCGGTGGCTCCTCCCGTTGTGACCTTCGAAGTGACATAAAGAACAATATCTTTGGCTGTCACTCCTTTTGCCCGTTTTCCCTCGATGTTGATTCGCATTGTTTTGGGTTTCGATTGCAACACACACTGGGAGGCAAGTACCATTTCCACCTCCGATGTCCCGATTCCGAAAGCCACCGCTCCGAAAGCGCCATGGGTAGAAGTATGCGAATCTCCGCATACGATCGTCATGCCGGGCAATGTGTATCCGTTTTCAGGACCGATAATATGAATTACGCCGTTTCTGGGATGCCCTAAGCCGAAGTAAGTCACACCGAATTCTTCCGTGTTGCGCCGGAGTGTCTCCACCTGATTCCGCGAAACGGGATCAGAAATAGGTTGATCCTGGTTCAGAGTCGGAATATTATGATCGGGCGAACAAATCGTCTGATCCGGACGGAATACGGGAAGCCCGCGATTACGCAATCCCTGGAAAGCTTGTGGAGAGGTCACTTCGTGGCAATAGTGCCGGTCGATATAGAGTTGGGCAGGCCCGTCTGCTACCGAAGTAACGACATGAGCATCCCATATTTTGTCAAATAATGTATTCATCAATATTCTAAGTATTAAGAGATCATTGCGCGAATTTATTGATCGCGTCGATATAAGCTTCTACAGATGCAGCTACGATATCCGTGTTGGCTGCGAATCCGTAATAATTGACACCATCATATTGTACCTGCATGTGCACCTTACCAATGTCGTCACTGCCATTGGTAATGGCTTGAATGAGGAATTCCTGAAGGGTCATCTTCCGTCGGATAATCTGTTTGACCGCTTTGATAGCGGCATCTACAGGTCCGTTGCCGGATGAGGCGGCTTCAAAGTTTTCGCCGGCAATATCCAGCCCGACGCTGGCTACCGACTGAATACCCACGCCTGAGGTCACCTGCAGATAATTCAGTTTAATCCGTTGCGAAGCCGTACGTTCATGGCCCGCCAGCATCAGGATATCGTCATCTTTGATATCTTTTTTCGAATCAGCCAGTTTCAGGAATTTTTCATAAACCTGATCCAGATGATCTTTTTCAAGATGTACATGAAGTGATTCAAGCCTGTGTTTTAAAGCGGCCCTTCCCGAACGAGCCGTGAGCAGAATACTGTTTTCATCGATTCCCACTTCTTTGGGGTCGATAATCTCATAACTCTCCCTGTTTTTAAGTACTCCATCCTGATGGATACCCGAAGAGTGGGCAAACGCATTACGTCCCACAATCGCCTTGTTGGGCTGGATAGGCATATTCATCAAATTAGACACGGTCTTACTCAATCCATGAATACATCGGGTATTGATATTGGTTTCGATGTTGAGCTCCTTATGGCTTTTCATAATCATTACGACTTCTTCTAAGGAGGTATTCCCGGCACGCTCTCCGATTCCGTTGATGGTCACTTCTGCCTGACGTGCACCATTGATAATCCCGGAAACGGTATTGGCCGTTGCCATCCCCAGATCATTGTGACAATGGGTCGCGATAATCACGTTGTCGATACCGGTCACGTTTTCTTTCAGGAAACGGATCTTGCGTCCGAACTCATCCGGAAGGCAATATCCTGTCGTATCCGGAATATTGATTACGGTAGCTCCGGCTTTGATTACGGCTTCTACGACACGTGCCAGGTATTCGTTATCCGTACGTCCGGCATCTTCCGCATAAAACTGAACGTCTTCCACATACCGTTTGGCATATTTCACGGCTGCGACCGCCCGTTCGATAATCTCTTCACGGGTCGAATTAAATTTATATTTGATGTGGTAATCGGACGTTCCGATACCGGTATGAATACGTCCCCGTCTGGCATACCTCAAAGCATCCGCCGCCACCTCGATATCCCGTTCAACGGCACGTGTCAGGGCACAGATCGTCGGCCAGGTCACCGCTTTTGAAATCTCCACGACCGAATTGAAATCACCCGGACTGGAAACCGGAAATCCGGCTTCAATCACATCAACTCCCATCGTTTCAAGTGCACGCGCCACCTGAATTTTTTCCACCGTATTTAATTGACACCCGGGAACTTGTTCTCCGTCCCGCAACGTGGTATCGAAAATGTATAATCTGTCTGCCATAAGATTATTAATTTAAATCATTATCTATTCAGAGCCAAATGTAACATTATATTATCAATTAGACCATTTTAACTGCAATTTATTTTATAAAAACGCAAATAAATTTCATTTCAACACAAAAACAACAATATAACGAACAATTACATTAAATCTGACCAGACTATAATCAGTCCTCATTTAAATCCATGGATTCTAAAGGAAAACGAAGATGAGAATAATACAATAAAACCGGAATGCCCGACCCTTATTTTTCATATATTTACGTTTCAAAATATCAGAACAATAAATTACGAAAAACACACGCTAATATTTCATTATAAACAACTTTCATCATGAAAACACTTCGTATCATTTCGTTTGCAGTTTCGATTACAATTGCAAACCCTTTGCTCCGGGCAGGGACAGACCCGCAAAATGTCTCTTCCAGGGGAGAAGCATCACTGCAAATATCGAAGGATCTCATAACAGATTTCAGATCCGTTCTGATTGATCACGGCAACAGTGCAGATATTTTTTCGACACCTCAAAGCGAAGCAGGAATCTACCTCCGGGATAAAGGAGAACAATATGAAGCGGTAAAGCTATCGGTCAAAGCTCCGGCCACAATATCCCAATGGAAGCCATATTTGCAAACTCCCACCGCAAATTCGATCATTGTCTCATGGCGTGCAGACGGGTATCAACCCGAAGTTAAAATCGGAACTTCTCCAACGGAATTGACGCGAAGCGTGGAGGGCTATACCCAGACATTAACTGATGAGTCGGCAAATTTCAAATACCACAAAGTTCTGATCGAAAACCTGACTCCCGACACGAAATACTATTACCGGATTACGGGCGATACGGAAATCTTTTCCTTTCGCACCCAACCGGAAACAGGTTCAAACCGCAACTATCGCGTTCTTATTTTGGGAGATCATCAGAAGTTAGACCGTAGCGGATACGAATGGTTGATTAATGCGGCGAAAGAAACACTTGATAAAAAATATGGCAATTGGAAGGATGCGGTGGATCTGGTACTGAATCCGGGCGACCAGGTAAACGAAGGGATTTACTCGTTGTATGAAAAATGTCATTTTTTCAAATCCTACGGGATATCTCCCTACCTGCCGATTATGACAACGCTGGGTAATCATGAGATGAAACAGGACCCTAACCTGGATAAATATTCCACGATATTTGAATACGAAAAACTCAGTTATCAGGGAATCAGCAGCGGCAACGATCTTTATTATGCAATTCAGGAAGGACGAACACTCTTTGTATTCCTGTGCACAGAAGCACCTTATACCGGAGACGAACAAATAAACTGGCTGCAACAAGTACTCGATAAGGCCGATAAAGATAATTCTGTAGACTTTGTCATGTCAATGTGCCACAGACCGATGTGCAGTGAAACTTATACGAACGATTATTCCCCCTGGTTGCAACAGGTTGCAGTACCTGTTTTAGGGACTTGTAAAAAACATGTGCTCAACATAGCAGCTCATCACCATTATTATCAGCGGGGGCATGTAACCGATTATCCGTTTTTCCATATCATTTCGGGTGGAGCATCCTGGGATCAGACCTGGGATCTGGCACCGTCGAAGGAAGACATGAATGAAGTGCAAAAAACACTCGACTACTGGACTTATCAGATCATCGATTTCAATCCGAACGATAAAACGATGCAGGTTGAGTGTTATTCGATCGGAAATAAAAACATTGTCCACAACAACATCCTGATCGATTCTTTTACCCGGAATCTGGCAGATTGTTCTAAACCTGAAAGACCGGAGATTATCGGCCTTTCCGAAAAAATAGAACTTCCGGGAATGATTCAATCGTCATCCTACAAATCAGAAGATCCGACAGATTTCAATTCATGTCAGTATCAAATATCGGCATCTGCCGAATTCAAAAAATGTGTTATCGACAAGATACAACACCATGAAAATCTGTTTGAGGACGAGGGTGCACCCTATTATCTCCCGATAGATACTCAAAAAGAAAAATCCGCCTTCAATCTTGAACTATCTGACAACGACCTGACATCAGGTGTATATTATATCCGGATAAGACATCGCAATAAAAATGGTTATTGGAGCGATTGGTCTGATAAGAAATCGTTCATGGCTGTCGCAGAAAAAAAGGCTACGCCTGAAATAATTGCCGATCAAAAGATCTATAAAACAACCACACCGGTGAATATTTCATTTAATAACGCTCCGGTTGGCACAAAAGCGTGGATCGGAATATACAAGCACGGAACTCCTACAGACGGAAGTGTAAAAAGTCTGAAATGGGCATACACACAGGATAAGAACGGATCCGTTCAGTTTTCCGGACTTACACCGGGTGCATATTTTGCCATTCTTTTTGCGGATGCTGGATATATTCCAATCTCCGAGAAACAAATTTTCCTGATAACAACAGAGGATATCGGAGCCTTAAGCATCGACAAAAGCATTTATTCTCCGGGAGAAGAGATCCGGGTAAATTTCCAGAATATGCCGGGTAATGCAAATGACTGGATCGGCATTTACCGGTTGAATGAAGATTATAAACCCGGAGATAAGGTATATAAATCATCCTGTTATGTATACAATACCACTGAAGCAAAATCAGGTGATGTGGGATTGAAAAGCGAATCAAAATTACCTGCAGGAGATTATTTCGTCGGTTATTTTCTAAAAGGAGGCTATGAGGAAATAGCAGAACGATCCTATTTCAGAATAGGAGATCCGGTCAAACTGAGCATGTCCGGTTCCGTTTTTCCCGAACAAGAATACATCGCCTTTATGCTTTCAGACAAACCACTTTCACCTGACGTTTATTTGGTAATCCGAAATGCTGACACACAAACCGAAACAGAGCGCATCCGGTTAAATAGCAATCTGAGTGAATTGGGGATTCTCCGAAAATTTGATAAAGGAA
>JBOFCW010000337.1:0-3654 GCA_051646395.1 Bacteroidales bacterium | reverse complement strand
TCATTTTCGCGATCATAAATAGTCAACCCCTGATTTGTCGATATCCATAAATTTTTGAGAGAGTCTTCAACAATGAAATGTATGAAATCGTCAGGTAAAGACGTTGCGTCGCCGTTGTTTTTATAATAAGTTCTGAAATTTCGTGTGTCGTATTTATTCAATCCATTTCTCGTTCCCACCCAAAGAAACCCTTTGTAATCTTCATAAATAGAATTCACGAAACTTTGAGATAACCCTTCTTCCAGTGATAATTGCTTGAAGAAATATTTATTATCTGTGGCCGATATGATTTCAAACTGGAAAAAAAAGAATATCGCGAAAATAAAATGGAATAGGTTAATCGGTGTTTTCATGAGAAAAGAATGAAAAATTGACTTTAAAATAAGATCTGTAAAATGTGTTTTTCTGCTGAATCCGTCAAATATATGGTTTTATGCGTTGTTTGACATGAATATTAATATAAAAATAATCCTTTTTTTTATCTGAAGAGGGGCAATAATAGAATTTGGTAAATCAACTGTAGCTGTAAAATATTTCATTCCAAAATGAACACGATAGATTATCTCTCCCCCCTTCAATTTGATTTAGAAAGTACCTTTCTTCAAATGTTATCCAACGCTTGTTCTATATCATTCAGCAAGTCAGATACATGCTCGGTTCCGATACTGAACCGGATGGTATTGCCGTAAATATGGACATCATTTTTTTTCTGTTCACTCATCTGCGCATGAGTCGTACTCGCCGGATGGATGACCAGGCTTTTAAGGTCTGCCACGTTTGCCAGCAGAGAAAAAAGTTTCAGATTATCGATAAATCGTTTCGCATCTTGTTCGTTTCCATCTATTTCGATCGTGAAGATTGCCCCGGCTCCTTTCGGGAAATATTTCAGATACAAATGATGATCGGGATGAGTGGGCAAGGAGGGATGGTTCACTCTTTTTACTTTCGGATGACCGGATAAGTATGAAACGACCTCAAGCGCATTTTCAACATGCCGTTCCATGCGTAGAGAAAGTGTCTCTAAACCCAGTAGAAGTATAAATGCGTTGAGGGGACTGATTGACGCACCTGTATCACGAAGTAATACAGCTCTTGCCCTTACAGCAAAAGCAGCCGCGCCGCATGCCTCGGTAAAAATGATACCATGGTATCCGGGATCGGGTTTTGTCAGTTGCGGGAATTTATCGTTGCCTGTCCAGTTGAACTTTCCGCTGTCTATGATCACTCCACCCAGAGAGGTTCCATGGCCGCCGATGAATTTCGTAGCCGAATGTACAACAATATCCGCACCATGCTCGATGGGGCGAATCAGGTAGGGGGTGCCGAACGTATTGTCAACGATAAGCGGAATGCCGTGTTTGTGGGCGATATCCGCAATGGCCCGGATATCTGCGACATTCGAATGGGGATTGCCCAGCGTTTCGATAAATATCAGTTTCGTATTTTCACGGATGGCTTTTTCAAAATTTGCCGGGTTGCCCGAATCGACAAAAGTGGTCGTTATCCCATTGTTCGGAAGTGTATGGGCAAGCAGGTTATAACTGCCGCCATAAATAGCCTCGGCCGCAACGATATGATCTCCGCAGCGGGTGATGTTTTGCAGCGCATAAGTGATGGCTGCTGCTCCGCTGGCTACGGCAAGGGCTGCAATGCCACCCTCAAGTATAGCGATTCGTTGTTCAAAAACATCTTGAGTGGGATTCGTCAGTCTGCCATAAATGTTGCCACCTTCCTTTAATTCGAAGCGGGCTGCGGCTTGTTCGCAATCTTTGAAAACATAAGCCGTAGTCTGATAGATCGGAACAGCCCTTGCTCCTGTAGCAGAATCGGCATTTTCTTGTCCGGCATGAAGTTGTAAAGTTTCAAAATGAAGATTTTTCAAAAAAGCGTCAGTTTCTTTTGCGGGATTGGTCTTGTTTGTGCTCATATCGGTCTGAGTATTTGTTTTTGATTATTCTTTGCAAAGTTATTATTAAAGAAAATAGATGCTTGTATAAGGAGTTAATATGGGTAATAATTCTAATTTTGCATATTGGATTAGATTATATGTATTGTTTTTCTGAGGGAAACGCTTAAATAAAGAAACTTATTCTGATGGAAAAATTAGATGCTACGGATATTTCCCTGTTGCGGATCCTGCAGGAGGATTCGAACCTGACGGTGAAGGAGCTTGCCGCACGGGTGAATTTGTCGACGACACCGGTATTTGAAAGAGTGAAGAAATTGGAGTCCGAAGGCTATATCCGCAAATATGTGGCCATAATCGATGCGGAAAAATTAAATCTGGGCTTTGTGGTATTTTGTAATGTGAAGCTTCGGCAGCTGAATGCTGATATTGCCCGTGATTTTACTCAGGCGATTGCTGATATTGCCGAAGTGACCGAATGTTATAATATTTCAGGGCATTTTGATTATCTGTTGAAAATTCACGTGTCAAACATGAAGCAATATCAGGAGTTTATCATTAATAAACTCGGAAGGCTGGATAGTCTGGGGTCTTTGGAAAGTATTTTTGTAATGGATACGCCGAAAAAGGAAACCGGAATATCATTCTAATGTATTTTGGGGTATTAAAAGAACAAACGGTTCGGATCGTTTTAGCAGACGATCCGAACCGTTTTTATGTTTTTGCTTTTAAACCGCATTAAGAAGGCAAGAATCCGTTCTAACCGGCAAAGGCGATAGAGGGATTTTTATTTCAACAAAGAAATAGTTTCTTTGATACGTTTCATTGCTTCAACCAGATTTTCGTCTGAAGTAGCATATGAAAAACGCAGACACTCAGGTGCGCCGAATGCACTTCCAGCAACGGTTGCTACCAGTCCTTTCTCAAGAAGGAACATAGCCAGGTCTGTTGAATCATTGATCATTTTTCCTTCGTAAGCTTTTCCGAATAATGCGCTTACATCCGGGAAAAGATAAAAGGCTCCATCCGGAACATTGACTTTGAATCCGGGAATCTCTTTAGCGAGTTCGACAACCAGTTTGCGGCGGCGGTCGAAAGCCTCACGCATCTCAGCCACGCATTCCTGAGGGCCTTCGTAAGCAGCAACTGCCGCTTTCTGTGCGATAGAGCATGGACCCGATGTATATTGTCCCTGAAGCTTATTGCAGGCTTTGGCAATCCACAAAGGAGCAGCCATGAAGCCGATACGCCATCCTGTCATGGCATACGCTTTGGATACACCATTGATAATCACTACACGATCGCGTACCGCTTCAAACTGAGCGATGCTTTCATGTTTTCCGATATAATTGATGTGTTCGTAAATTTCGTCAGCGATGATGATGATGCGGGGATGTTTGGCTAATACTTCGGCCAGAGCCTGAAGCTCGCTTTTGCTGTAAACGCTTCCTGTAGGATTCGATGGAGAACAAAGGATGATGGCTTTGGTAGCGGGAGTGATTGCTGCTTCAAGTTGTTCTGCCGTTACTTTAAAGTCTTGTTCGATGCCGGCTTTGATAACAACGTTTTTTCCTTCTGCCAGTTTAACCATCTCGAAGTAGCTTACCCATGCCGGAGTTGGAACGATAACTTCGTCGCCCGGACCAACGATGCTCAATAAGGCATTGCAAACAGATTGTTTCGCACCTCCTGAAACAATGATTTGTTCCGGTTTGTAATCCAGGTCGTTTTCGCGTTTCAACTTATTA
>JBOFCW010000321.1:0-3217 GCA_051646395.1 Bacteroidales bacterium | reverse complement strand
AAATCCCCATCGACCGATCCCATATGCCATTTGTCGGTAAACAGGTATTCAGGCGTTTTTCGGTAACGATCCATCCACGAGGCATCATAGACGATCGAATGACCCAGGTATTTCTCGATAGTTTCTTGTGCCTGCGGTGTAAGATTGCATTCGGCGATATAAGCAATTGCGTCATGGCCTTTACGCCCCCATCCAAAGAGCTCCGTTAGGGGTAGAACAAGCAGTAGTGAAACGAGTAACAAGGAATTTTTCATGCGCGTATTAATGATTTGTGATGATTTTCGATACAAGACGAAACCGCAAACAACCAGAGCGGCCTGCCAAATATAATGCCATTTAAATTAAAAAAGGAGACTTCCCGGGTGGGAAATCTCCTTTTCATTTGTATAATAAGTCGATCTTATTTCTTAGTCGTACGTTTACGTTCGTTCTCATCCAGGATGATCTTACGCATACGCAGATTGTTTGGCGTTACTTCCAGGTATTCGTCTTCCTTGATGTACTCCAACGCTTCTTCCAACGAGAATACTACCGGCGGAATCAGTTTCGCTTTATCATCCGCACCCGAAGCACGCATGTTGGTAAGTTTTTTCGATTTGGTAACGTTTACAACCAGGTCGCCATCTTTTGAGTGCTCACCTACTACCTGTCCGGCATAAACCTCATCCTGCGGGAAGATGAAGAAACGTCCGCGATCCTGTAGTTTGTCGATCGCGTAAGCGAAAGCCGTACCGGTTTCCATCGCGATGATCGAACCGTTCAGACGGCGTTCGATAGCACCTTTCCATGGCTGGTACTCAAGGAAACGGTGCGCCATGATCGCCTCACCAGCAGAAGCTGTCAATACGTTGTTACGCAAACCGATGATACCGCGTGAAGGAATCGTGAACTCCATGTGTACACGTTCGCCCTGCGCTTCCATCATCAGCAAATCACCTTTACGGCGCGTAACCATATCGATCATCTTGCTCGAATACTCTTCCGGACAGTTGATAGTCATCGCCTCAACCGGTTCGCATTTTTGTCCGTCGATCTCTTTCAGGATTACCTGTGGCTGACCAACCTGCAGCTCATACCCTTCGCGACGCATCGTTTCGATCAATACAGAAAGGTGAAGCACGCCACGACCAAATACGGTCCAAACATCAGCCTCAAGCGATTTCTGTACGCGAAGCGCCAGGTTACGGTCGAGCTCTTTTTCCAGACGGTCGTTGATGTGGCGTGAAGTAACGAACTTACCGTCTTTACCGAAGAACGGAGAGTCGTTGATCGTAAACGTCATCGACATCGTCGGTTCGTCGATCGCAATACGTTCCATTGGTTCCGGAGCAAGTACATCGGCAATTGAATCACCGATTTCAAATCCTTCCAGACCTACTACCGCACAGATATCGCCAGAACCTACTTCCGTAGCACGGGCTTTACCCATCCCTTCGAAAACGTGAAGTTCTTTGATACGGCATTTCTGCATCGTTGCGTCTTTTTTGCAAAGCATCACGTCCATACCTTCTTTCAACGTACCACGGTGTACGCGCCCTACAGCGATACGACCCACGTATGAAGAGAAGTCGAGTGATGTGATCAGCATCTGCGGGGTACCTTCGTTAAACGTCGGTCCCGGTATATATTTAATGATCGCATCCAAAAGCGGAACGATCGAATCTGTAGGGTTTTTCCAGTCTTCCCCCATCCAGTTGTTCTTCGCAGAACCATAGATCGTATGGAAATCAAGCTGGTCTTCTGTAGCATCCAGATTAAACATCAAATCGAACACCATTTCCTGAACTTCTTCCGGACGACAGTTCGGTTTGTCAACTTTATTGATCACCACGATCGGCTTCAGACCCAGCTGAATCGCTTTCTGAAGTACGAAACGCGTCTGTGGCATCGGTCCTTCGAAGGCATCCACCAACAAAAGAACACCATCAGCCATGTTCAATACACGCTCTACCTCACCCCCGAAGTCAGAGTGACCCGGAGTATCGATAATATTGATTTTATGATCGTTGTAACGGATAGAAACGTTTTTTGAAAGGATCGTAATCCCACGTTCACGCTCAAGGTCATTATTATCAAGGATCAGTTCTCCGGCTTCCTGGTTCTCGCGAAATAAGTGTCCGGCCAAAAGCATCTTGTCTACCAACGTTGTTTTACCGTGGTCAACGTGTGCTATAATAGCAATGTTTCTGATTTTTTGCATATTCTATTTTTTGAATGGCGCAAAAGTACGACAATTTTCCGTAGGTTGACCGATAATGCAATGAGTTTTAACGGAATCAGCCTGAAAGGGGATTTTTTTGGTTGTTTTTATCAACTTGCAGGAGCATTTTGCTTCTGAATGAAAGAGTTTTCAATATTTTTTAGTCGAATATTTTTGCGAAAGGTTTGGTATTCAACAACAAATACTTACCTTTGCCGCTCAAACACTATTGTTTAATAAATAAATTTCTGAAGAGAATGTATTTAACAGCTGAGAAAAAAGCGGAAATCTTCGAGAAATACGGAAAGTCTAACACTGATACTGGCTCACCAGAAGCGCAGATTGCATTGTTTTCGTACCGTATCTCTCATTTGACTGGTCACCTAAAGTCAAATCACAAAGATTATAACACAGAAAGAGCTCTTAAAATGTTGGTAGGTAAACGTCGTCGTCTTTTAGATTACCTAAAAGCGAAAGAAATCGCTCGTTACCGTGCTATCATCAAAGAACTTGGTATCCGTAAGTAAAAAAAATTTAGCTTTCACAAGCACAAACAAAAAAAGCCTTCGAACTATTCGAAGGCTTTTTTTGTTTCTATCTCAAAGCCACATAAAGCAAGGCGCATGATATTCAAGACGGTTGATTCTACTGCTCTCAAAAATATTGAACCGTTTTCCACTCAATCGCATTTTATGGGGCTTTTTTCATGTCCTTTCGGCTCCTTTTCAATCAATTTTCTATCATAATCCAACCAGTTGCTTTGAAAAATAATTATTTTTGCCCAAAAGGTGATAATTTGTCACACAATTCCTAACTAAGAAATATTTTGAATACCATTATGGGGAAAAACAGAATTGTCGGCAACAGGGTAAAATCAATGCGCGAGGCGAATAACCTGAGCCGTGCTGAATTGGGTGCGCGCTGCGGCCTGAATGAAAATCAGATTCAAAACATAGAAGAACAAACCGAAATACCATCATTGGCTCCGTTGATCAAAGTAGCTCGTGCTTTCGGTGT
>JBOFCW010000291.1:0-3324 GCA_051646395.1 Bacteroidales bacterium | reverse complement strand
TTTGATTCTACGTCACAAGGGGTACGCCCTTCTTCCATTGCCAGTGTATATAAAAACGGTTTGATAGTCGAACCGACCTGACGACGACCGGAAGTCACCATATCGTATTGAAAATTCGAAAAATCAGGGCCACCGACGTAAGCCTTCACATGCCCGGTTCTTGAATCCATCGACATAAAACCGGCCCGAAGGAAATACTTCTGATAACGAATAGAATCCATCGGAGTCATAATCGTATCTTTCATGCCTGCCCAGGTAAATACCTGCATATCGACAGGCGTATTGAATGCCTTTACGATATCAGATTCATTCATACCTGATTTACGCATCACGATATAACGCTCACTTTGACGCATGGTGCGTCTCATACTTGCTTCCACTTCTTCGGGCGTAAGATCTTTCGAAAATGGCCCGAACTTGCGGTTCGCTTTTTCTTTGAAAAATGCAGGTTGCAACACCTTACTTAAATGATCCGTCACCGCATCTTCAGCATATTGCTGCATTCGCGAATCGATTGTGGTGAAAATCTTCAATCCGTCGGCCGTCAAATCATATGACGTACCATCCGGTTTCAGGTTTTTGTTACACCATCCGAAAAGCGGATTATTCTCCCAGGCAACCGAATCTTCCTGAAATTTCTGATCTTGCCAGGATGCATAATTCTTACGCTCCGGCTTTTTGGCTCGCATAACCCCACGCAGATACTCTCTGAAATAAGGAGCTAATCCCTCTTTATGATCCGCTTTATGAAAAGACAATGCAAGTGGAAGTTTTTTCAAAGAATCAGCTTCAGCTACCGTTATGTACCCGGCTTTTTCCATCTGATCGAGTACCACATTGCGTCTCCCTTTGGTTCTCTCGTTGCGTCTGAGCGGATTGAAAAGAGAAGGATTCTTACACATACCAACCAGGGTGGCAGCTTCTTCAATATTTAACGTAGATGGCGTTTTGCCAAAGTAAACATTCGACGCAGTACGAATGCCAACAGCATTGTAATTGAAGTCGAATTTATTGAAGTACATGTTAATTATCTCCTCTTTTGTATATAGACGTTCCAATTCAACTGCGATTACCCACTCGATAGGCTTCTGAAGAGCACGCTCCAGAATATTGTCCGCACCTGGAGAATAAAGCTGTTTAGCTAACTGTTGCGTAATGGTACTTCCCCCTCCTGCATTTTTTTGTTGCAAGATAACCGTTTTGATAACTGCACGAAAAAGTGCTTTAACGTCGATTCCCGAATGTTCGCTAAAACGACTGTCTTCGGTAGCAATCAAAGCCTGCACCAGATAAGGGGATAATTGCTTGTAATTCACATATACCCTATTCTCCTTTGCTTGTGTAAAACGCCCCAATTCTACATTATCGGAAGAATAAACAACTGTGGCAAATTTATTTTTGGGGTTTTCCAGCTCCTCGATAGGAGGCATATATCCCACCTTACCCTTCGCAATCAACACGAACAAAACAGAAACTGAAAAGATTCCCAGAAAGAACAATCCCCAGCAAACAAGAACAAATCGCTTTAAAAATGTTTGTTTCTTACTCATCTTAATATTTATCCCTTATAATTATGCGCCAAAAGTAACATTTTTAATCGGAAAGAACTTCGTAACAAAGGTTGTATACTATAAATTTTAAGCTGGATGGTTTTTATATTTACTTTTTTTCGTATTTTTGCTCCGATATGAAAGCAAAAATTCAGCATATTAATTATTTTTTCTTCAAAGCACATCTGAAGAAGCATGGCTATTTGCATAAGATCAACTTTTTATATTTCAAACCAATTTGACACAAGTGGTCAGATTGGTTTTTTTTTGTCCGGTCATCTCCGCCAAAGGATTAACCACAGTCGGAAAATAACAACTACTAATAAATCATTAAATAAAAATACGCCTGTTTTATGATTACAGAAAGTTTCGTATCCATCACAGACCTCTCGAAAGAAGAAATCCTTTCTTTGCTCGATCAGGCCAGATATTTCGAAGAACATCCCAATCAAACTATTTTAAATGGCAGGGTGATTGCGACCCTGTTTTTTGAACCCTCTACCCGCACACGGCTGAGCTTTGAAACAGCTGTAAACCGCCTGGGTGGCCGCATCATCGGATTTTCAGATGCTTCGACTACCAGCTCTTCTAAAGGTGAAACACTAAAAGACACGATTAAAATGGTAAGTAATTACGCCGACCTGATCGTAATGCGTCATTTTTTAGAAGGAGCCGCACGTTATGCCTCTGAAATTTCAGATGTGCCTATCGTAAATGCCGGCGACGGATCCAATCAACATCCATCCCAGACAATGCTGGATCTTTATTCTATCCGCAAAACCCAGGGAACGCTCGAGAACCTCAACATTGTCATGGTGGGAGACTTGAAATATGGAAGAACAGTGCATTCTCTTTTACAGGCAATGTCTCATTTCAATCCTATTTTTCATTTCGTAGCACCAGACGAACTACGCATGCCTCAGGAATACAAACAGTTCTGCGATGAAAAAGGGATCCCATACTTCGAACACACCGAATTCACAGAAGAGGTGATCAATCAGGCTGACATTATTTATATGACACGCGTTCAACGCGAACGATTTACCGATTTGGTGGAATATGAAAAAGTTAAAAACGTTTATACGCTCCACAACAGCATGCTCGACAACAGTAAAGAGAATGTTCGGATATTGCATCCGCTTCCGCGGGTGAATGAGATTGCTTATGACGTTGACGAAAACCCGAAGGCTTATTATTTCCAGCAAGCTAAAAACGGATTGTACGCACGACAAGCTATTATTTGTAAACATCTGGGGATCACGCCCCTTCAAAAATAACATCAGAAATGAGAAAAGCCAATAAAGAACTTGAAGTTGCCGCACTCGAAAACGGGACTGTAATTGACCACATCCCCTCTGATGCCTTGTTTAAAGTTGTTGAAATCCTCGGACTCCAGCAACTCGGCAACAATATTACGATCGGGAACAACCTGGAGAGCAAGAAAATCGGCAAGAAAGGTATTATTAAAATAGCCGATAAATTTTTCGAGGAAGAGGAAATCAACAGAATCGCAGTAATTGCCCCTCAGGCTAAACTAAATATCATCCGCGACTATGAGGTAACAGAAAAGAAAAATGTACATCTGCCTGAAACTGTTACCCGCATTGTAAAATGTTCGAATCCAAAATGTGTCACGAACAACGAGCCGATGAAAACTGTTTTTAAAGTACTGAATACAAATGAGATTCGTTTGAAATGCAAATATTGCGAACGAATCATGCTTAAAGAAGATATAGAACTATTATAAAATGAAGCAAGACTGGAAACCGGGAAC
>JBOFCW010000276.1:0-5059 GCA_051646395.1 Bacteroidales bacterium | reverse complement strand
TATTGCTTCTAACTCATGTGTGGAAACTAACCGAAGTGTATCAATTACAAATGGAGCTTCTCGTAAAACGCTCGGAATAATATTCGGAAAATCATGCAAATAGGTACCTTCACTATAATATCCGTAAAGCTTAGAATCTTTTGTTTTGATCGCTATCCTAAACTTTTTTTCGCCACTATTAGAATACCCCTTTTCAAAGTACAGATCACTCTCGATAACATACGATAAAGTATCTGATGCTTTATGACACCACCTTGTCTGGTCAAAAAAACCTTCAGGTTGAACTGGCTTGATACAATCATCATTTTCTTTATCGCAAGAAAAAAAAGCAAGGGCCACACATACAATCAATTTAAAATTCTTCATGTTACTAACTTTATTTCATTTATATATAATTTGATTTTTAACATTAATGTATAAATGCGCCATTATATAACTTCGGTTGGGTATCTCAACTTTAGGTGAGTTATGGCGATTTCATCTGTATATAATTTATTTTTTTCATTAAAGTCAGATGCGCCATTTATATACATTTTGTTGGGTATCTCAACTTTAGGTGAGTTATGGCGATTTCATTAATTACCAATATTCTGCAGCTCCATTTTGAACTGTATAACGGGATCTAAACCGTAGTGTACCATTAATAACTTCATAAATGCAGAAGAAGCTTTAGTCTGGACAGTTTGGATTGATGACAATTCTAAAAAATTGAGCGTTTCATTTTCATTCGAACATGCAACAACTACAACCAATGCAGTAAGCAGAAGTGTTTTTATTAATATTAAATAATTTAATTAAGTATTTGGCGTAAATATATAAAATAATTCTCCATAATCTTACAGATTTACTGTCTATTCGTAATCCCTTATGTTTTTCGATCACAAAAGTGTGCCAGGCATACAAAAAAAAATCCATTGCCATGCGAATAAACGCACAGCAATGGATTTTTTTGTCATGCCGATCAGCCGATCGGCACCCTGTTTATTTCTTAACGACGTTTCAGACCTTTCATCAGGTTCGCCGGATTTTTAGCCTGCGTAACCATGCGCATCATCTTGCGTGTTTCGTCGAATTGTTTGATCAGACGATTCACCTCCTGTATTGTTGTCCCCGAACCTTTTGCGATACGAGCACGGCGGCTACCGTTTAGCAATTCCGGATTCGAACGTTCTTCAGGAGTCATTGAATAGATGATCGCCTCGATGCTTTTAAACGCATTGTCGTCGATATCAATATCTTTGATCGCTTTACCCACACCCGGAATCATCGAAGCCAGCTCTTTCAGGTTACCCATCTTTTTGATCTGCTGGATCTGAGAAATGAAATCGTTGAAATCGAACTGGTTTTTAGCGATTTTTTTCTGAAGGCGTTTCGCTTCTTCTTCGTCGTATTGCTCCTGAGCACGCTCTACCAAGGAAACGATATCCCCCATTCCGAGGATACGGTCGGCCATACGAGCAGGATGGAAAATATCCAGAGCATCCATTTTTTCGCCTGTACCAACAAATTTGATCGGCTTATTAACCACAGAACGAATAGAAAGAGCAGCACCACCACGCGTATCACCATCGAGTTTCGTAAGGATTACCCCGTCGAAGTCCAGACGATCGTTGAATTCTTTTGCCGTATTCACAGCGTCCTGACCAGTCATCGAATCCACTACGAATAGAATTTCCTGCGGATTGATCGCATCCTTGATCGCTTTGATCTCGATCATCATCGCCTCATCTACAGCCAGACGACCCGCCGTATCGACAATCACAACATCGATACCGTTCGCTTTAGCATGCTTGATCGCATTTTCGGCGATCTGTACCGGATTTTTGCTTCCTTCTTCCGAATATACTTCAACACCGATCTGAGCACCCAACACCTTCAACTGTTCGATCGCAGCCGGACGATAAACGTCGCCCCCTACCAATAAAACAGATTTATTGCGTTTGGTTTTCAACATATTGGCCAGTTTGCCCGAAAAAGTGGTCTTACCCGATCCCTGAAGACCAGACATCAGAATCACAGCCGGAGCACCTTTCAGGTTGATATCCACCGATTCGCCCCCCATCAGGTTCGCCAGCTCGTCATGTACGAGCTTCACCATCAACTGGCTTGGTTTTACAGCGGTCAGTACATTCATACCCATTGCCTTTTCTTTTACCGTATCGGTAAAGTTTTTAGCAACTTTGTAGTTCACGTCGGCATCCAACAACGCGCGACGCACATCTTTCAATGTTTCGGCTACGTTGATTTCGGTGATTTTCCCTTCACCTTTTAATATTTTAAATGACCGTTCTAATCTTTCACTTAAATTCTCAAACATCGTTTTTTGATTTTAAATCGTTAAAGCTTTTCTGACCGCAGCTTTTAAGAAGCACAAATGTAAAAAAAAATCACTAACCAAGTGTCTTTATGACCTGTTCAAATTCGTCACGAGAGATGCGAGCTTTGTTTTTAACTCTTGCCCGGTAGTTATAAATCGTATTAGGGGAATAATGCAGAAAGTCGGCAATCCGCGAACTATCCTCAACACCCAACCGGATCAGGGCGAAAATCCGCAACTCCGTATTCAGCAACTCCTGCTTCGCCGGCACGATCTGCTCGTTTTCTTTGAGCAACGCATTGAAATCAGTAACGAATCCCGGAAACAAATGCAGAAAGGCCGTATCGAAATGATGATACAGGTCGGCCAGCTCTTTTTCCTGAAAATCCGACGATTTGATCAACTTCTGCAATTCAGTGATCTGATTGGCAGCAAGCTTCTTATTTACAATATTGCGAAAACTGTTCAGCTTGTCGATATAGATCGAACAAAGTCCCAGAAAACGGCCGATATATTCCTCCTTAATGCGATTGATTTCGGAAAGGCGCTGATTCGTATCCGAAAGTTCGCGATTAACGGTATCCAATTTGCAATTCGAGTCGGAAAGCTCGCGGTTTAATTTGAGCAACTGACCGTTTACAACTTTCAGGTGATTGCGGGTTTTAGCCAGTTTCTTTTTCTGATGCTGCAGGTAAAAAATAGTCAGGATCAACAACAGCGCCATCACACTGATAATACAGAGCATAACCCGCAACCGGTCGGCAGCCTGCTTGCTCATTGCCTGGTAGTTCTGATCAATCATAGAAAGAATCTCCGAACTTTGAATCGCCCGCAAACGCGCATTAAAACGAACCGTTTCATCCCACGAGAAACGGATGTATTTATGCGCCCTGTCTATATCGCCTTCTGAGCGGAGAATATCGGCAAGCATCCACAAAGAGGCATGATCTTTTACCGCGCCACGTATATCGGCAATAGCCGAAACGGCCAGCCAATACTTCTCGTTCTCACGATCTTCGAGACCCCGGTAGTTGATAGCCCGGAAAAACGCCCAGATGGCATAATCGGGCGTATCTGTTTCAAAGCGGTCTTTTTGCAGGTCATTCAGCCGCATCGCTTCTTTAAAATCCCATCTACTTCGGGCCATATTCTCGCAAAGGTGCATGTATTCATGACTATCAGGAGAAAGCACATTGAAAAGAGAATCTTTATAAGCATCCGATTTTTTATAATAAGGTTGCTGAACACGTTTGTATAACGTATAACACCCCATCTCGCCGTAAATATGATCATAGGCCGCATAATAATCCGCAAGTAGTTTTTCCGAAAGCTTGTCCGGATTCACTTCGCGTATAAATTCGAGCGCTTCATTATACATCCCCGTTGAAGCAAGTATATACGATAAACGTACGTGCGTATCGTTGAGCAGCTCTTTATTCCCCACCGAATTAGCCAGATCGAGGTTGCGATTAAGAAAATAAATTGACGAATCCAGCACATACGCTTTATACTCGTCGTACAGACTCAGGTTCATGGCATATATCCGATCGACATCCTGCGGAGGCAGGTGATGCAGCTGATCGCGAAGCTTTCCGATGCGGGCTTTGCGCAAGTTTACATAAGAATCGCTCTTCAGAATCTCTTCATCAAGCAAACGGTACAACGAATCCAGGTTATTAGCGAAGATGACATTCGTAAAGGAAAGCCACATCCCAATAAGCATTATGCGTGTTATCATGATTAAGTAATTAAGTCAATACCTTCCAAATATAGCAAAAATCCATTCCAATCAGAGCGGAATTCTCCGCATAGAAGTTAAATTGAAAAGAATATCCCCTTTTGCAGGAATGGCCTCTCCGCTGGAGACTCACTTGTCCTCCGCGGAAGACTCATCTGCCCTCTGCGGAGGGCAAGTGAGTCTTCTGCGGAGGGGCAGTTATTTGGATTGGAATAAAGACAGCGGAATCCGGGCAAATGTAGATATCCTGAAAAATGGAATTTCCACGATAAACGTCTATGATGAGCTCATTAAACAAATTGCATAAAATAAACAAAATATTTATACATTTGCCAATATAGATGCTGTTAAAAGCAGCTTACTTTATATAGACAGTAGAGTGAGCTTAATAAGCTAATTATATCGCATGAAGTACATTCGTATTTCCTATAAAAAAAGGATAATGATAAATTACGGTCTGCCTTTGCCCGGCTCATTAAACAAAAGCAATAATAATGGATAAATATAATGTTGTGAAAGAATGGAAAGAACAGTTTCCAATTCTTTCAAGATATACGCCTTCAACTTTGTATATGAAAGTTGATGTGATTTTAATCGGATTGAGAATAGAAGGCGTTAATTTAGGCTCTTATAGGGTAATATTGGAGGGTATACCTCTCTGGGGAAATGATAATTTAAAAAAAAAGATACCAATTCTATATGTTGAGTTGGTATCAGAAAAAAGAAGACAAATTTTCATAGGATATAAGCGTCATAATTATTTGTTTCCTCGGGCATTAGAATGTGTAAAAAAACAATTCGGTAACGTTTTAAAAGAAAATATTCTATTGAGTGATCTGTATGATGTACTTAACAGCTCCTACATCCCAAAGGATAGTAATTATCATTTATTCGAATTAACTAAGTATTTTGAGTTTAAACTCGCTTTAGCTCTTTATTTAAATGATACAGATCTAATGAATAAGACAAAAAAAGAAATTGAGAAGACTGCAAAGATTCGGAAA
>JBOFCW010000272.1:0-2840 GCA_051646395.1 Bacteroidales bacterium | reverse complement strand
CGGATCATTGTTTCCTGAAGTCCCGGATAACTCAGCCACTATAACAAATGTGAATTATATTGCCGAACACGAAGGCAGAAAAGGTGTGATCGGTTTCAACGGAAAAGGAAGTCAGATGATTGCTCAGGATGGCCGGATTACCTTCTCGCCTATTGGAGCAATGGGTTATAATGAAACAGCCATTGCGACTATCGCATCCTGGATTTACATCGACGAATGGAGAGAAGATGCCATTATTCTTTCGAAATATCAGGATGAAGATAACAATTTCACCGTCAGATTAGGAAAAGAAAACACGAAAGAGATTGTTGTGGATTTTTGCGGAACTACAGCTACATTACCCGGAAAACTACAGACAAAGAAATGGCATTATGTCGGCGTATACATGAAGCCGATGATCGGAGAGCTAACCGGAAGAACTTTCAATCCAATACAAATTAGCGTTGACTATACCGTATACGGCAAAGCCGGAGCAAACAAAGGAGTAGTCTTATCAGGAAAAGACATGACAAAGAATACTATCCCGCTGATGTCATCTACTCCGATTCTGATTGGTAAAGATTTTGCAGGAAAACTGGATGAGATCATGGTTTGGGGAGCCGATCGTTCCGGAAGTGCAGAAAACGACGCGACCAACGGTTATAAGTGGAATCAAGGCGACTGGAACGCTATTTTCTGTAATGCATACTGGAAGGGAGATGATCCTGAAAATGTCGGCAAGGATTATCAAAGCTACCGTCATATCATCGAAATAATGAAAGGGTATTACTCTGGATACCGCGGAGCGAAAGTCCGACTCGGGATCATCTACCCACAAGGAGAAGGTTGGAAAAATGTTCTCAATAAAAAGGAGAATGTAGACCGTTTGATTGCTGATGCAAAAAACATATTGAAAGATAGCGACGGACTCGACGTCGATTTAGAATGGCACGGTTATGATATCGTTAACAATGTCGTCAGACGTTTGATTAATGAAGTGATGGCCGGCAACGAAGATAAGATATTTACAGTTTCGCAACATGAATATTCTTATCAGCTCGATAAATCATTATTCCCTCATATCGATTATTTCACGATGCAGATGTATGGTCCTCAGCCTTTTTCCTACGATTATGACTGGTATATAAGAGCCTACAACAAATTTATCGAGTATGGATATCCGAAAGATAAACTGTTACTTTCATATGGAGTGCTATTGGTAAACAATGGTGAAGAGGGATATAAAGATCTGTTTGAAAAATATGGATATAACGATGACAACTTCGATCCCGAATTGAATATCTGGAATTGCAACGGGACTCTGAAATACTTCAACGGTGTTAATCAAACGAAGAGAAAACAAAATTTCATCATCGATAACGATTGTTTGGGCACGATGTACTTCGACATGGCCAACGATGTTTATGTACATGATCCGAAAAGTCTGATCCGTGCTCAAAATGATGTTTTGAATGCAAATGTCGACACATTGATCACCCGGGTAGAAAATGTTCCGACGAATCTGATTAAAACCCATAAAAATAAAGATTCAGAAGTGTTCAGCTTTTATCCGAATCCGGCAAAAGAATTCATACATGTATCACTCCACAGTGAAGAACGAAAAACAGCTCTTCTTGAAATTAAGACGTTAGATGGTATCACAATGGTCAATCAGAAACTGGATGAAAATGAGAACGTAATTTCAATCGGCAACCTGAATCGTGGCACCTATCTGATCCAGGTCACATCAGATCAAAAGGTCACTACTAAAAAATTACAGATAAATTAAACTTCATATTACCTAAAATGAGGAATACATATAAAAGAATAGGAATATTCTCTTTCTTGATGATGTTGTGTCTTACACTTTCAGCTCAGATAATCGTTACCGGGATTGTTAAAGACAATGACGGCTTCGAGGTTCCGGGAGCCAATATTCAAGTGAAAGGAACAACTGTCGGAACAACCACCGATATGAATGGTAATTATTCGATATCTGTTCCTTCTGATAAATCCGTACTTGTTTACAGCTTTGTGGGAATGACACAGAAAGAAGAAACTGTTGGCAAAAAAAGAGTGATCAACATCACGCTTTCAGACAATAGCGAATTGCTGGACGAAGTGATCGTAGTCGGTTACGGTACCATGAAGAAAAGTGATTTAACAGGAGCGATCGGATCTTACAGACCAGATGAAAAAGAGGCTTCAAAAATGATTTCGGTCGACAATATGCTTCAGGGAAAAATCGCCGGTCTATCCGTTGGAGCCTCCACCGAGGCTCCCGGAGCGGCCTCTTCAGTAACGATTCGCGGCGCAAACTCATTAAGAGGTGATAATCAGCCGCTATACGTTATCGATAATATCCCTCAGGCTTCGACAGGTGAATTCGCAAGCATGGGCGACAATAGCAATTTTTCGATAGCGACGAATGCATTGAGCTCACTTAATCCGTCGGATATCGAAAGCATAGAGGTATTAAAAGATGCCTCAGCAACAGCCATCTACGGATCAAGAGGAGCCAATGGGGTAATCCTCATCACAACCAAAAGAGGTAAAGCCGGAAAAGTACAAGTTGGCGTATCTGCGAATTTCACCATTGCCAAAGCATCTAATCTGCTTGATATGATGGATTTGTCTGAACATGCAATCTACCGAATGATTCGTTCAGGAGGTTATATGCAGGATGAAGACGGCGACTGGAATACCTGGGTTCCTAATGAAACGACAGGAAAACCGGAATGGAGCAAAAAATTCCAATATTTTGTCGATAACAAAAATGTGTATCGCTATAACGGTGTCGACTCGAAACTAAAGGAAGAATGGACGCACCTGAACCCGATCGACTGGCAAAAAGAAATCTA
>JBOFCW010000234.1:0-8734 GCA_051646395.1 Bacteroidales bacterium | reverse complement strand
CTGCTGTGCTTTGCTCCGGTCATATACGGAATCGATAACCGATTGCATACCATTTTCCTTGAGCAATTCAACCGCGGCACGAAAAGCGATAAACTCACCCATACGCGACATGTCGATTCCGTAACAATCCGGATAACGCACTTGCGGCGAAGAAGAAACAATCACAATCTTTTTGGGCTGTAGCGTATCAAGAATCTTGATGATACTTTGTCGCAATGTTGTACCACGCACAATCGAATCATCGATTACCACCAGATTGTCAACACCCGCTTCGACTGTGCCATACGTAACATCATAAACATGGGCAGCCAAATCATTCCTACTGTTTCCCTCGGCGATGAAAGTACGTAGTTTGATGTCTTTGATCGCAATCTTTTCAGAACGCACTTTATGACTGAGAATGGAAGCGATATCTTCTACCGTAACCTTTTTCTCCAAAGCTGCGATTGCCTCACTCTTGCGAATATTATTCGCATCCTCAAGTCCCTGTAACATCCCGTAATAAGCGACCTCTGCCGTATTGGGAATAAAAGAAAAAACCGAATGATCCAGATCCTGACCAATCGAATCAAGAATAGCAGGAACCAGATTTATACCCAATTGCTTTCTTTCTTTATATATGTCCCGGTCACTTCCGCGCGAAAAATAGATTCGCTCGAAAGAACATTTCTTCACCTCTTTAGGCTCATTGATTTGCGCAAGTTTCATTTGACCAGCCTTATTGATCAAAATACCTTGTCCGGGTTGCAACTCTTTTATATCCCCGATAGATACGCCCATCGCAGTCTGGATTACCGGACGTTCGGAAGCAACCACCACAATTTCATCATCAGCATAATAAAAAGCGGGCCGAATTCCCCATGGATCGCGAAAAGTAAAGCAATCTCCACTTCCGGTCAGACCGCACATCACATATCCACCATCCCAATGCGGGCTTGCCGATCGGATCACATTTTCCATGTTCAAGTTATCCTCAATCTGATGTGTGATATCCATCCCTTCCAGTCCTTCATTTTTAGCGATACGGAACAACCGTTCTACTTCCCGATCCAGACGGTGCCCGATCTGCTCAAGCATGATATAAGTATCTGCATATTTGCGCGGATGCTGGCCATCTGCTGTGATCTCATTGAAAATTTCATCGACATTAGTCAGGTTGAAGTTACCACAAAGCGTCAAACTCTTGGCTCGCCAGTTATTGCGTCGGATAAAAGGATGTACGAAAGATAAACCAGAACGTCCTGTCGTGCTGTAACGCAGGTGGCCCATATAAATCTCCCCTGCAAAAGGAAGGGTTGTTTTGGCATAAGTCGCGTCCCGCAAAGAGTCAGCGTCGATGTCTTTGAATTTTTCATGGACGGCTCCGAAAATATCCGTGATGGCACCCGATCCCATAGCACGTTCGCGAAACAGATACTCTTCGCCCGGATGAGCTTCCATTTTCAGACATGCCAGGCCGGCACCTTCCTGTCCGCGATTGTGCTGTTTCTCCATCAAGAGATACAACTTGTTCAACCCATACATCCAGGTACCATACTTCTCCTGATAATATTCAAGTGGTTTTAACAATCGCACCATCGCGATTCCACACTCATGTTTTAGCTGCTCCATCGTATTCTAACGGCTATCTTTATTTTTATAAATTATAGTACAAATATAGTCCAATCATTGACATCATACTGATTCATTGAATGACAGATCTATTAAACCCTGCATTGAAAATAATAAAAGCCCGACACAAGCCGGGCTTAATAAACATATCGTAAGTGAACCATCACTTTCAACTGCATTTTATGATAAAGATTCGGATAGATGTTCCGGTCTTTCATGCAGTGATTAATATTTTACAATTACCCTGTTACTGCTAAAAGAAGCCTTTACATCGATCACGCGCTGATTTGCACTCCCCCTGTAGGGTAGCGAATTGTCTCGCTGCCCACAAAGAAAAGGTCCGTCAACTACGACATCTACTTTATCCATGCCCTCCAGATTGCAAATCTCTTCCCAATGGAAACCGGTATAAAGCCAGATGTTCTTTTCAGGAAAATCACGTTGGATACGCGTACACAAATCCAGTATTGTACGACGATTCAGCGGAGAGAGCGGATCTCCTCCCGAAAAAGTAATTCCCGAAATATAATCTTTCCCCAATTCATCCAACAACTCATCGAGCGCAGGCTGATCAAAGGGAATTCCACTATTGGCATCATGGGTCTGTGGGTTATGACAACCCGGACAATTATGGATGCAATGGGAAACCCATAAGACCACACGCAACCCTTCACCGTTGAGCATGTCGCATTTGGTAATATTATGATAGTTCATTATAACTTTATTACATAGATACTCGTTCTTTAATCTCAGCCATCTTCGCATCATTCAACGAAGTGTCACCCTTTACACGTGAATAGCTCAGATAACCATTCATGCGGTCGATTTTCGTCAGGTGATCACTGCCACATTTCGGGCATACTTCCATGTTTGGTTCCTGATGGCCGCATGTATTGCAGTAAGAGAGAGCCAGATTAACGCCCTCATACAATCCCATTTTCATTGCACGGCGCAATAAAGTGCGAATCGCCTGATGATTATATTCCACCGGATAACGTACATATTGAATCTTTCCTCCGTTGAACAGATTCCAGAAACGGTACTCCAAATCCTGCTTTTCAACCGGATTGATATCTTCGGTAACATGGCAATGGAAGCTATTTGTAGTATAAGCTCTGTCTGAAACACCTTCAATAACGCCAAACTTATCACGGAATTGCTTGATCTGCAAACCACATAACGATTCGGCTGGTGTTCCGTAAACAGCATACAAATGGCCGTCTTCTTCTTTATATTTGGTTACCTTTTTGTTTATGTATTCCATTACCTCCAGTGCAAAAGCGCCGTCTTCACGAATGGATTTTCCATTATACAATCTCTGCAGTTCATTAAGACCAGTCACCCCGAATGAAGCTGTCGCCGATTTTAATATCGGAGCTATTTCATCGTGTGGACTAAGATGTCCGCCCAGGAAACCACCTTCACAATATGCCAGAGGATGAACAGATGCCTTCATCTTGCCCAGATATGCATACGTTCGGATATGTACCTTTCGGATCATTTCCATATAGTAATCGAGCAACTCATAAAAGTCTTTACTTTCTTCACGAGCCTTGGCCAGAATCATAATCAGATTCAATGTAACCGCACCAACGTTGAAGCGACCGGTAAATACCGGCATATCTTGTTCATGTGCCGGATACATTCCCCCCTCCTGAAACCAGGGTGAAAGAAATGCACGGCATCCCATCGGATAGACAACCTGTTTGTATTTTTTGTAAATGGAAGGCACATATCCTTCGCCACTTAACGAAAGATAGTCCGGATACATACAACGCGAAGAGCACTGTACTGCCAGGTTGAACAAATCTTCGGATTCACCACCTTCTCCGTGAATAGCCTCATCATACAAGAATATAAGTTTGGGGAATAGAACCGGTTTGCGGAATCCCTCTTTACCCTGTCCGCCCATGCGCACTTTCAACACCGATTCAGAAACAATCTTTTCAAACTTTGATGTTCCCAATCCCAGAGCGAAGGTTGTGAACGGATAATCTCCACGACTTGAAGCAACCGAATTAAGCTTGATTTCCAAACCCTGAATTCCCTGCTCGAGATCACGGCGGGTTTTTTTCATGGCCCATTTTTCGATTACATCTTCTGTTATTTCAGAACCGGCCTCAGTAAGCATCTCTGTTATTTCGTCGCGATAACGCAAATAGGTCTTTTCAACATAACGCGCTAACAAATCATCCACACGCGTTGACCATCCCCCGTATTGCATCGAAGCGGACATCATGATGATATCACCTAGAACATCGCAGGCCGTATCGATCGATTTCGGTTCGTTATACCAGATATTCCCCATTTCGAAACCTCCGGTCATCACCTCCTTGACATCAAACAGACAACAGTTCATCGTATCTCGTCGCGCTGCCTTGTCATGAATATAAATATATCCGTCGCGACATGCAGATTTTTCATCTACCGTTAGGAAAAACTTATTGTAAAGCTCCTTGTTGAGTTCGTTATATACCAATGAACGCTTGGTCGATACCAGCGCACAATCGGTGTTACTGTTCTCTTTATCTCCCCGATACATGATCACTTGAGCCTTGCGGTAAACCTCATCGAGCATGCCTACGAAATCAACCTTGTAGTTCCTGTATTCACGGTAACTCGAAGCGACCTGGTGGTTCACTCCATCCACCGTTGTTTCGACGATATTATGAAGCTGAAGAACGTTGATCGTTTTGATTTCGTTCTCCTTCAGATAAGCTTCAACCTTATTGCATATAATTTCGAGTTCATGCGCAGTCAGCTTAACAACGATACGTTGCGCGCTTTTGGTTACTGCGTTGATAATTTTTTGTTTATCGAACCCGGTCGTGGTGCCATCACGCTTGATTACTTTAATATTCTCCATACACACTCCTATAAATGACAGCATCATGCGATAAAAAAGACCGGCTGTTTTCCTATCGGAAAGCCGGTATCATACCGAGTCGCTCTTGTGAAAATTCGGGGGCAAAAGTATAACAAGTTTGCCAAAGAAACAGGCACCCTTTAAAGATTTAATAAGAAAAATCGTTCTCAATTTTCAGATGAGAAAATAACTGTTTTTGCTCTAAAAAAAGCAAAAACAGTATTTATTCATTCCTATGAAATCACCATAATTCAGCTAAAGTTGAGATACCCAACAAAATGTATATAAATGGCGCATCTTACTTTAATGAAAAAAATAAATTATATCCAGATGAAGAAGGAATAACTGACACAAAATCGATTAACAAAAACAATCCGATCACTCCAAACGCTTACCCCGCTCTACACCATCCAACGTATAGATAACTTCTCCGGGCTTGACATCAGCAGCCCGAACCCGAACCAAAGTCGGTTGTGCAGGACCTTTACGCAAATAGTTCCAAACGTCTTCATTAAATGCATCCGTTTCATTTTCAGGTGGCAAAGCCACATACACCAGTTCCTGCGGATCAAGCTTTAATCCATTCGAAAAAACAATCTCATTCATAATCGTAAATAATGGTTTCTTTTTATAACAAAAAAACAGAGATTCCGGTTGAAAAAAGCAACTTATCACCCTGACAAATGTTATAGAAATGAGGGTTTTAAAACAGTATTAATTATGAAAACAGCAGTTTGTATTTTAGCTATTACACTTGGTTTGCTGTTCGCTTGCAAACCTACTCCAAAACAGGAAAAAACAACACCGGTTACTCCTACACAAACCGTAGTTGATACAGGCAAAGTGGTTCCTCAGGCCTGGCAGCGCTTAACGAGTATGGTCGGAGAGTATATGTATGACTCCGTTCTGTTCAAGCTACCGGCTGTCCGTGACAGCCTGAAGAATTTGCTCGGTCAGGAATATACCGCAATGGTTTCGGGATGGAATGTCGCATCCGAACTGAAAAGAACAAATAATATACTCTGCGCAACCGGATGTCAACATGACGCTTGCTTCAAAAATATGTGGATCCTATTGGTAGATATAGCCCATAGTAATATGAACGTCTACCACATGCAGGATGGTAAAATGACAATTTACAAGAATCGTGAATTAATCAACCTTCCCGAAGGGCTTGATAAATACATCACAACCCTTAAGAAAAACAGTAAGGTTACGGAAAACAATATTGTTGTAAAATAAGGTTCTTTAGGGCTTTATCAAAAACCTTACCTTTAAAAAAGATGTTTAACTTGAAAGTCAAACTTAATTGATACGATTATGATAGAACATCTGAATGAAGAAACATTCCGCGAAAAAGTCTTCGATTACACGCAAAGTCAGGATTTCAAATATATCGGTAAACTACCTGCACTGATTGATTTCTATGCCGAATGGTGCGGACCGTGCAAAATGATTACGCCAATTCTTGAAGAATTAGCCAAAGAGTATGAGGGCAAGGTAGCGATATACAAAATCGATACGGATAAAGAAGAGAAACTCGCCTATATGTTTGGTATCCGTAGTATACCGTCGCTATTGTTCGTTCCGATGGATGGTGGTCCGATGATGGAACATGGAGCAAAAACAAAAAAACAAATGGAAGAGTATTTCCATAAAATACTCGGAGTAAATCCTCCTGCCGAGCCAAAGGAAATCGGAAAAGAATAACAGAATCTTTTTAATCGCTTCGAAATAAACGACACTCAACGCGATGCATTTTGTCTTTCATTGAGGGGCTGATTTAAAACGATTCAGGCAATAAAATAAAAACAGGCCTTCTAAATCAACATTTAGAAAGCCTGTTTTGTATTTATCGTTCTTTAATCAGAAGCTCAGCTTCCGCTCAAATAATTATATCGAATTTTAGAATGCTACTTTCATCCCGGCAGACCATGTCGTTCCGAATCCGTAGTAAACCAAAGCCGTTTTCTGACCGTCGATAACTGCATCTTTCGCGTCAGCAACATATTTCTTATTCAACAGGTTATTCACGTTGCTAAAGAAAGAGATATTCACGCCATTATTCAATTTCAAACGGTAGCTGGCATTCAAGTCAAACGTATAGTAGTTTGGAATTTTCCAAGCCTCGAAGTTCTCTTTGCTACGGCTGTTTACGTCGAAGTCAGCGTAGTTTTTACCGAAATAGTTCCAGTCTGCACCTACTTTCAGACCTTTGATAATTTCCCATGAAGCCATCACAGCGGCTGTCATCTGAGCAGAGTTTCCTACATGAGTATCTTTAACCTGAGCTTTGTAATCACCTACGTATTGATTGTTATCGTCAAACAATGACATGTTCACATCATCTGTATAAACCCAGTCACCGTAAGAGAACATACCTTTCAATTCAACATTTTTAACCGGAGTATAGGTCGCTTCCATTTCAACACCCGCATGGCGTGCATCTAATCCGCGAAGGATACCACGACCCGTCACATTCTGACCTTCCTCATTTTTCACCTGAACCGAAACGGCTTTACCACGGTCGTTCCATTGAGTCAGATATCCGTTAACGGTAGCTGTAAAGTTACGTGTTGCAAAAGTGTAACCACCTTCAACAGTAAAGATTTTTTCGTATGGAACCTCATCGTAAGCAACAACAGTATATTGCTTAAACACATTGTTGAAGTAAGGAGCACGAGTAAACGCACCACCATTCACATATGCATTGTGGTTTTCGTTGAATTTCCAGTTGAAACCGGCTTTCACGCTCCATGGAAGAAATGACTGCCATTCAGACATCTGCGATCCGTTTACAGGAGCTTTGTCCAAAGCGTGGTAACGGTAACCCTGGTAAGTAATAGAAGCAGTCAGGAATGTTGAAAGTTTATCATTCACATATTCTGTTTGTCCGAAAGCACCCTGCCAAAGAACCTCCCCGATATTATCGAAATTCGTTTTATCTCCAATCTGGATAGCCGTTCCTTTTTCACGTCCATACAAAGGATATTTCTCAACATAACCATCAGCACCCAAAAGATCTTCAACCCACTCGTAGTGGTAACCACGGTAGTAACGACCATCATATCCGGCAGTCACACTCAGGTTATCCGTAATCTGGTTATTGTAAGAAGAAAGAATACCATACCACTGGTGACGATTTTCGGCAATTGCCAAAACAGCACCTGCACCTTTACCCTCCTCTTTCAACTCTTTGTTGGCTTCAACAACTGCATCAAAGTCAAGATAACCGTCTGGTGTCAGCTTTGTTGCTGCATTCGGTTTTCCGGTGTTATTGTTCCAGCCCAGCCAGTTTGAGTTATCACCACGTGCAACGCGACCACCACCAGAAGAGATAGATGCATAAAGAGCTGTATTCAAGGATGATTTGTCATTAATTGTCCAAGAGTGATTCAAAGACAACTGTGGTTTGTGATACTCGTTGTAACCATAAGGGCCTCCGGTGATTTCACCTTTATAGAATCCCATTGTTGCATTGTAGCGGTCTTTACCTGGTTTGTTAGCCCAGTCTTCAACCGTATGCATGATACCACGTTTGTTGTGCCATTGCGGCGCACCGAAACCGGTGAATGACAAACGATGTGCATCGTTGATCATTTTCGATACATTCAGGAAGTAAGTATAACCTACATAATTTGTACCCTGAATATAACCGTCACCTGCATTACGCGCACCCAAAGCGGTAATCGACCAACCATTGTCCATCAATCCTGTCGAAAGGGCAACGCTGAATTTATTCATACCATCATTCCCCATACCTACAGAAGCAGAAACACCTTTTTTCGCTTCCGTCGTTTTGGTGATGATATTGATCGTACCTCCGGCAGATGAAAGCCCCAGTTTAGAAGCACCCAGACCGCGCTGAACCTGCATAAACTGTGTCACATCCGATAGTCCGGCCCAGTTCGACCAGTAAACTTTTCCATTTTCCATATCGTTTACCGGCACACCGTTTACCAATACACCGATATTGTTTGTATCGAAACCACGCATTACGATACGAGAATCGCCGTAACCTCCACTCGACTTGGTCGCATATACAGAAGGGGTCGATTTCAACACTTCCGGGAATTCCTGGTTACCCAGTTTTTCTTCCAATACTTCCAGTTTGATGTTAGATACAGCGATAGGTGTCTGACGATCTGAACGAACAACAGACGCGATAACGGTTACGTTATCCAATCCTACAGAGGTAGGAGTCAGAGAAATTGTTCCAAGATTAGTTGTGGCACCTGTAACAGCTACAGCCTTCTT
>JBOFCW010000222.1:0-13397 GCA_051646395.1 Bacteroidales bacterium | reverse complement strand
CGGATCGACCGGAATAAAAACGTCTTGTTCTCTTTCAACGGAAACCCGTTTCTTAAAACGATGTCGTCCGTTTACCTGCTTCCCGGGGCAAAGACAACAGCCCCGGTGAAGACCTATCATTAATTACTCAATCCGTATGATCTATAATAAAACTGTTTCGTTTCAATCGGTTACCGCAACAATCTCCCGTTTTGAATCCCAATCACCGGTGAAAGAATTTCATGTGATGCTCCAGGGGACTGACCCTTCGCTTTGTTTTGAACTCCAACTGCTGGCGATCAGGCAAGCCGTTACCGATATGACGGAGAACGGGGATATCGAAGGGATACCTGTTTTTGCCCGTTATTTTTTGAGTGACATCGCCAATCAGACCGATCTTGTAAACGAAAAGTCCGCTTTTCTTTCGCAGGCAGCTCTTTCTGTGATCCAACAGCCCCCCTTGAACGGAACAAAAATAGCTTTATGGATCTGTATGCAAACGGATGTCCGGGTTGATATACTCTCTGAAAATTATATCACAGTCACTCATGATGATTATACCCACGTATGGGGATCTGGTTGCTATCAGGCATCTGCGGTGGAGGATTCCCACCGGCAAACCGTTTCGTTGTTTGAAACCTATATGAACAAGCTTCAGCAAGCCGGGGGAACATTGTCTCAAAACTGCATGCGTACCTGGCTCTTTGTTCAGAACGTAGATGTCAACTACAAAGGGGTCGTAACAGGCAGAGGCGAGGTTTTTCAACAACAGGGACTCACGGAGCAAACCCACTATATCGCCAGTACCGGGATCGAGGGGCGCTCGAAAACGGCCGATTGTCTTGTCCGGATGGATACATATGCAGCCATCGGGATAACCGATTCGCAAATCAGGTATCTTTACGCTCCTGAACAAATGAATCCGACACACGAATATGGAGTGCATTTCGAACGGGGAACCTGTCTGGAATATGGCGACCGGCGACAAGTGTTCATATCCGGAACGGCGAGCATCGATAACCGGGGTGAGATTCTCCATGTCGGGGATATCACACAACAAATCCGGCGCATGTGCCGGAATGTAGAGGCCCTCCTGATCGAAGCGTCGTGCTCTTTCGATGATCTGGTGCAAATCATCATCTACCTGAGAGACCCGGCGGATTACTTTATCGTAAACAAGGCGATGGATGAGAAATTTCCGGATCAGCCCAAAGTGATTGTGCTGGCTCCTGTTTGTCGTCCGGGCTGGCTGATCGAGATGGAATGTATTGCCCTGAAAGCTTGTTGCCGGACAGATTTAAGAGATTATTAATTAAAAGAAGAACGTGTTGTTGATGAAGTATTTGTCTTTTGGTATCCTGATCGGGATGACGCTGCTTTTGGCAGTAGCCACGATTGTAGAGAAATATTGTGGTGTTGATTTTGTGAATAAGGAGATTTACGGATCATATTGGTTTGCTGCTCTTTGGGCAGCTCTGGCCGTTACCTCCCTGACCTGGCTCATCCGCAGAAAGAATTATAAGGTGAAATCTTCCTTTTTGCTTCACATTTCTTTTCTGGTCATCCTTTGTGGTGCTTTCCTGACTTCTGTTTCCGGAAAAAGAGGCTATATGCACATCCGCCAGGGTGAGCCTGTCTCTTATTTTACAGAAGCGGAAAGTAAAAAGAGCATTCCTTTGCCGATGACCGTAACATTAGACAGTTTTCGGGTCGATTATTATCCCGGCACCGCTGCTCCTTCCAATTATATCAGCTACCTGCGGATCGATAAGGGATCGCAGATCATGAATCAAAAAGTTTCGATGAATGATATCTGCTCGCTGAGTGGCTATCGGTTTTACCAGACCTCCTTCGATAAAGATATGAAAGGATCTGTCTTGTCTGTCAATTATGACCGTTGGGGGATTCCGGTCACTTATCTCGGCTATACGTTTTTGTTTATCTCCATGCTGCTACTTCTGTTTGGCTCCAAAAGCGGTTTCCGCAGGTTATTGCGCCATCCTCTGTTGAAAAACGGCTTTTGTCTGCTTTTGTTGTTGATTCCGGGCAAAGGATTCTCTCAGAACCATACGCTGTCGAATGAACAGGCTTCCGAAATCGGAATCCTGCGTATGATGTATCAGGACCGGGTAGTACCTGTACAAACCTTCGCGCGCGAATTCACGCTAAAACTCAGCGGCCGTGATACCTATAAAGACTATAACGCAGAACAGGTTCTTTGCGGTTGGTTGTTTTACCCGGACCATTGGCAGAATGAGCCGATGATCCGGATAAAAAACAAGCAGTTGAGAGACATGCTCAAATCCGGCGAATATGTTGCTTTTGCCGATTTCTTTAACTCCCGGGAGGAGTACTTGTTGGCCGGGTTCTGGGGAGAGCTTCACAAAGGCGGGAAAGAGTCTGCCCTGATGAAGGCGATTGCCGAGGCTGATGAGAAGGTACAATTGATTATCATGCTGCAAAAAGGTTCTCTGCTTACCCTTTTTCCGCAGGAAAAAACCGCTCATCAACGTTGGCTATCGCCGGTTGATTCGTTACCGGCTCATTTGTCGGTTAATGATAAATACCTGGTACAGAATATTCTTCCTGTATTGAATCAGGCTGTGAAACACCGCAATAGTGAACTGATTTCCCGGATCATCGGAAAGATCGGCGAATATCAGTTGGCGAATGGTGCGGCTACCGTTGCTTCCGACAAAAAGATCCGGGCCGAGTATTTTTACAACCGGATAAATATCAACCGGATCCTTTCGTTTTCAAATCTGTTTTTGGGATTAGTCTCTTTCTTCGTTTTTTGCTTCGGGATGCTTTTCTCCGACGGACAAAGATGGAAGAAAAAGGTATCTGCTTTGCTGCAGGTATTGCTGATCATCTCTTTTAGTCTGTTATCTGCCGGGTTATTGTTGCGAACCTATATCAGCGGCCGTATTCCGCTGAGCAACGGGTATGAGACGATGCTTTTTACCGCGTGGACACTGATGTTCATCTCCGTTTGCCTGCGCAAACGTTTCTCTTTGTTTGTCGCTTTTGGTTTCCTGCTTTCCGGATTTACGCTTTTGGTAGCAGGACTGGGTCAAATGAATCCGCAGATCACGGCTCTGATGCCTGTACTGATGTCGCCCTGGCTCAGTATTCACGTATCCATGATCATGGTATCGTACGCTTTATTCGCCTTCATGTTTTTAAACGGTACGACAGCATTGTTGTTGAACGCTTTTCGTAACGATAAGAAACGTCAGATCCGTCAGCTTACGCTGGTAAGTCGTATTTTCCTTTATCCGGCCGTCTTTTTGCTGGGTGCCGGCATATTCATCGGGGCCATTTGGGCGAATCAGTCCTGGGGTCGCTACTGGGCGTGGGATCCCAAGGAAGTATGGGCCCTGATCACATTTCTTATTTATGGTCTGGCATTTCATCTTCAGTCTCTGCCGTGGTTTCGCAAAGACAAGTTTTTCCATTGCTATATGATTGTAGCCTTTCTATCTGTTATCATGACCTATTTCGGAGTGAATTACCTTTTGGGTGGTCTGCATAGCTACGGAAGTTAAAAATGGCTCTTTCCCGGCCGCAAATCATCCAGGAAGATGCGCGAAAGGAGTTCTTTTGCGTTTAGAACCAATGGAACTTTAATTTTCTAAGGGGTAAAAAAAGTGTCTCTCCCTGAGATCCGTACCGTACCTCCCTGAGAGACGGAGCGGATCTCGGTGAAGTACGACCCGTCTCTCGGGGAGAGACAGACTGTCTTTCGGGGAGAGACGGTCTGTACTTCGGTGAAGTACGGGTCGGATCTCGTTGAATGACGGAAGTTTGGGGTGTATATAAAATAAGTATGGTTCATCGGAAAATTGTCTGATGAACCATACTTGTTTTATAATGGAGGCACATGATGTTTGCCCAACGTTGAATGCAATCGCCATAACTCTCCTAAAGTTGGGTACCCAACGGAAGTCACATATCAAAATGAGTTTCAGCGAGAAAATAATGCGCTTCTTTCCGGAAAACCTCCATTTTGACCCAAATTTATATCTATCTGACAAATTAATGAAAGCCTAAAAATAGATCAGAAGCTATTTTTGGACTCGAATCATGATAGATAAAACACAAGAACAGGGCTCGGAAATCAACGGATCCGATTCCTTATCGGGAAACACACATTAAATTTTATTCATCATATAAATCTTTAACAATGATCATGAAAAAACACACACAGAGAAGTATGCTCATGCTTCTCCTGAGCTTCATGTTCTGCATCAGTTGTAATGACAAGGACACGAAGCCGGAACTGTATGATCCTTCCGCGCCGGTTCAGGTAACCGGGTTTTATCCGCAAACGGGAGGTGCAAGAACACAATTCTTTATTTATGGCGAAAATTTCGGAACGGATTTGTCGTTGATACAAGTCACGATCGGTGATAAGAATGCCAAAGTGATCGGCTCCAACGGAAGTTGTATCTATTGTCTTGTTCCGTCCAGAGCGGGCTCAGATTGTAAGGTATCGGTCAAAGTGGGTAAAGAGGAGCAATCTCAGCAATGTTCTTTTGAAGAGACCTTCGGCTACGAGGCCAAACCGATCGTAACGACGCTATGCGGTTATACCGATAAAGACGGGAATACGGCGATCGTTGACGGAGATTTTGATAAAGCGCAATTCGAAGAACCTTATTGGATGGCTTTCGATAAGTATAAGAATATATTTCTGATCGAGGAGGGGCGCGCACTGCGCAAACTGTCTGTGACGGAAAGAAAGGTGAATACCCTATTCCGTACAGGAAACGGAATCGGACGTATCCGTACACTGGCTTTTACTGCGAGTGAAGACTCGCTGATTCTTGGAAATGACCAGGGCGATAATTATGGAGTCGGCATACTTTATTGTACCAAGGATAACGGTTACAACAGTTGGGAAACCATGATCAGTTGTGCGTTTGTTAACGGAGCCTCTGTTCATCCGATTACCGGCGACATGTATTACAACGACTATCGTACGGGGATGGTGATCAAATATGATTTTCATACAAACAAAGCCAAGGATCTGTTCCGTATCAACGATGTGAACGAAGAGTTCAATATTCAGTTCGCACCCAGCGGTGAATTTGCCTACATCGTCGTGAAGAATCATCACGTCATTTATAAGGTGAAATACAACTATCTGACCCGTGAACTCGAAAAACCGAGTGGTATTTTCTGTGGTGTGAGAAGAGGGGATGAAAACGACCGCCAGTTTGCCGACGGAGTAGGTACTTCGGCAATGTTCTCACAGCCTCATCAGGGAGCTTTCGACGAGCACGACAACTTCTATTTATGTGATGTGATGAACCACATCATCCGGAAAATCACCCCCGAAGGGGTAGTAACCACATTTGCCGGTCGTCCGCAGGAATGGGGATACGCCGACGGAGAATTACGTAAGGCCATGTTTGACCGTCCGCACGGGATCGCTTATGATAAATCGACAGGTACTTTTTATGTAGCGGATCAAAAGAACAGACGTATCCGTGCTATTTCTACTGAGTAATACTAAGAAAAAAGATCTAACAGAATGAAGAAATATGTATTGATATTGTTGAATATGATTTTTCTGTGTTCGGTATTGTCTGCACAGGAAGATATAATTATAGCAACAGGTATAGTAAAGGATATTCAGAACCAGCCGTTGATCGGGGTGAATATCGTAGTGAAAGACAAAGCCGGATTCGGAACGGTAAGTGATGCCGACGGGAAGTTCAGCATCAGGGTGACCCCCTATTCAACTCTGATTTTCTCTTATATCGGTTATCAGAGCCAGGAAATTCTGGTTAAAAATGCCCATCCGATCACGCTGACACTGAAAGAATCGGAAGTGAATGCATTGACCGAAGTTGTCGTAACGGGAACCGGGATTCAGAAAAAAGCGACCTTGACGGGTGCGATCACCACGGTCGATCTGAATACATTGAAAACACCCACATCGAACATAACCAATGCCCTGGCAGGGAATGTGGCGGGTGTGATCGCCATGCAGTCATCCGGTGAGCCGGGATCGACATCCGAGTTCTGGATCCGCGGGGTATCCACCTTCGGAGCGGGGGCCAACGCGCTTGTTCTGGTAGATGGTTTTGAACGTAATCTGAACGATATCAACGTCGAGGATATCCAGTCGTTATCGGTATTGAAAGATGCTTCCGCAACAGCTATCTACGGAACGAAAGGTGCCAACGGGGTTGTGTTGATTACTACCAAACGAGGTAATATCGGGAAGGTGAATATCAACGTCAAAGCAGAATCTTCTTATAATACGCGTACGCGTACGCCCGAATTTGTGGATGGATACACCTATGCCCAAATGATGAATGAGGCTCGTATTACGCGAAACCTCGAACCCGAATATACGAACAGCGAACTGGAGATTTTCAGACAGAACCTGGATCCGGATCTTTATCCCAACGTAGACTGGAAAGATGTTTTACTGAAAGACGGAGCGATGGCCTACCGCGTAGCGCTTAACCTGGATGGGGGTAGTACCCTGGCACGCTATTTTGTATCGGCCAGTTACCTCGACGAGCAGGGGATGTATAAGACCGATGATGCGTTCAACAAGGAATACAATACGAATCTGAACGTAAAAAAATGGAACTATCGTATGAATGTGGATATCGATCTTACCACTTCAACATTGGTAAAAGTGGGTATCTCGGGTTCATTGAAACAGCAGAACTCGCCCGGAAAGAACGCTGATATCTGGCATTCTATCATTGGACAGAATCCGGTCAGTATTCCGGTGATGTATTCAAACGGATTGGTGCCGGCCCACGGTACCGGTAATCAGACCAATCCCTGGGTTATGGCTACACAAACGGGCTACAATGAATATTGGGAAAACACCATCCAGACTAACGTGACTCTCGAGCAGGACCTGCGTTTTATTACGAAGGGATTGCGTTTCGTTGCCCGATACGGTTTCGATACTTACAATGAAAATACAGTGAGCCGGGTCAGATGGCCCGAACAATACCGGGCTGAGCGACGCAGGGATGAAAACGGTGAGCTGATCTTAAGACGTATCTCACAGGAGCAACTGATGTCGCAGACATCACAGGCCGGAGGACGTCGTTACCAGAACCTTGAGGCAGAAATGCATTACGACCGCACCTTTGCCGAGAAACACCGTTTGGGCGGAATGCTCAAATTCCTTCAGAACCAGGAGGTGATGACTGTGAATGTGGGTACGGATATTAAAAACGGTATCTCCCGTCGTCATCAGGCTTTTTCCGGCCGATTTACCTACGGATACCTGTCGCGCTATTTTGCCGAGTTTAATTTCGGTTATACCGGCTCAGAGAATTTCGCTTCCGGACACCAGTATGGGTTCTTTCCCGCTTTTTCTGCGGGATGGAATCTTGCCGAAGAGGAGTTTATGCGCTCTGCTACCTGGCTGGATATGTTTAAACTGCGTTATTCATACGGAGAAGTTGGAAATGACCGGATTGGAGATGGCGTACGTTTTCCTTATCTGAGCTCATTTGGTGAAATGGATGGATATGACTATGGTGATTATAACAGTTCTTATGCTCATTTCGGATATCACTATACACAAGTCGCTTCTATGGGACTTACCTGGGAAAAAGCGAAAAAGCATAATCTCGGATTGGATATCGCATTGTTCGGAAACCGTTTCAACGCAACGATCGATGCTTTCCGCGATACGCGCGACGATATTTACATGCAGCGAAAACATCTTCCTGCTATGATCGGTATCATGAGCCAGCCCTGGGCGAATGTGGGAAAAATGCGTTCGACCGGGGTCGATGGTAATTTCTCGTATAACCAGAAAGTGGGAGAGGTGATCCTTACCATGCGTGGGAATATGACCCTGACAAAAAATAAAGTCCTGCATTACGATGAGGAGGCGATGATTTATGAATATAAGAAAACCGAAGGTTTCCGTTGGGGACAGGCGCGTGGTCTTATCTCTCAGGGATTGTTCAAAGATTATGACGACATCCGCAATAGTCCGAAACAAACATTCGGCGACGTGATGCCGGGGGATATCAAATACAAGGATGTCAACGGTGACGGGGTGATCAACGATGACGATGTCGTGCCGATCGGAGCGACGCGTGTTCCAAGCCTGATCTACGGTGTCGGTGCGTCCGCACAATGGAAAGGATTCGATCTGAATGTGCATTTCCAGGGTGCCGGTAAATCATCGTATTTTATTGATGGTGCAACGGTATATCCGTTTTCCGGTGGTGACTGGGGAAATATCCTGACGGATGTTGTCGGTAACCGCTGGATTTCGAAAGAGATATCCGGAACGGAAGCGACAGAAAACGTAAATGCCAAATATCCCCGTTTGAGCTACGGTGGCAATGCGAATAATTACCGCCAGTCTACATTCTGGTTGCGCAATGGCCGATACCTCCGGTTCAAAACCCTCGAAGTGGGTTATACCTTGCCTAAAAGGGTGTTGAATTCATGCCGGATCGATAATATGCGTGTCTTCTTCCTGGGGAATAACCTGATGGTCTGGGATAGTCTAAAATTATGGGATCCGGAACTGGCAAGCGGTGACGGGATGAAATATCCGTTACCCCGTACCTTCACACTGGGTCTTACTCTTAACTTCTAATCGCTTCGCTCATGAAAAAAATAATTACCGGATTGTCTTTCCTTGGATTGATCGGACTGACAAGCAGTTGCTCGGATTACCTGAATGTTGATAAATACTTTAAAGATACGCTGACGGAACAGAAGGTGTTCGAAAGCAAAGATTACAGCGAACGCTGGCTGGCTGGCGTTTACAGTCACCTGGTCGGAGAAAACGCGGATGTGGCCAGTAAGGGGCATACTCTGAATAACTTTTCAGACGATATGTTTTTCGGCGATCGCGACAACGCGTATGTGACGTTTAAAAACGGACTCTATGATGAGGGCTGGAAACAAACATGGGGCGGCTTGTATGTCGGGATTCGTGATGCCTCTACCTTTATCAACAACATCGATATCAATAAAGAGCTCAATGCGGAAGAAATTGCAGATTACAAGGCTCAGGCCCGCTTTTTGCGCTCCTATTATTATTGGTTGCTTCTTCGGAAATACGGTCCCGTTCCTCTTCTTCCGGAAGCGGGAATGGATTATACCGAAAGTTACGAGAACCTGTCCAGACCACGCAATACGTATGATGAATGTGCGAACTTCATTGTACGGGAAATGGAATTGGCGGCGCATGATTTGCCTCTGAAAAGGGATAACCGCAATATTGCCCGTCCTACCCGTGGGGCAGCCCTGGCTGCAAGAGCGAAGGTGTTGTTGTATGCGGCCAGCCCGTTAGTAAACGGCAACAACGATCCGTTTGCCGTAAAACTGACCGATGACAAGGGGCAACGGTTGTTGTCGGCGGTTTATGATGAGTCCAAATGGGCTCGCGCGGCGGCAGCGGCTCTGGATGTGATGAAAATGAATGTGTATTATCTCTATACGGCTCCTTTCCGGGAGCATGATATCAGTAAGGCGAAACCGAAAACCATCATACCTCCTTTCGATGAGCGTTATTCGGACAACAATTATCCTGACGGGTGGAAGGATATCGATCCGTTCGAATCCTATCGCTCCCTGTTCAACGGAGATGTGCAGGCCAATGCCAATCCGGAACTGATTTTTACAAGGGGTGTGAACCAGTCGGGCGAGGGGATTCTTGAACTAGCCAGACATCAGGTTCCTTATTCTGCCGGAGGGTGGAACACGCACGGCGTGTCTTTAAAACAGAGCGACGCTTATTATATGCATGATGGTTCGGATATTCCGGGTAAAGACGATTACCTGGGCTTGGGTGATGGCAGTAAGCGTGTCAGCGGATTCGTGACACAGGAAGATGTGGAAGGGAAACGGTATTTGCCTCTTCAACAGGGTGTATCGCTGCAGTATGCGAACAGAGAACCCCGCTTTTACGCTTCGATCGCTTATAACGGGAGTACCTGGGAGATGACTTCAGCCGAGCGGGAAGACGATCGTTACCGTCAGTTCTGGTATTACCGGGATTTCCCGGATGGAAAACAGGCTTCGGCTCCGGCTTTTCATATCCGCACCGGACTGGGAGTGAAAAAATATTATAATCCGGAAGATTCGTTCATCAAAGACACGAAAAGTAAAACAGTTGCTAAAGCAGAACCCGCTATCCGTTATGCCGAGATCCTGTTGATCCTGGCTGAGGCCATGAATGAGCTTGAAGGTAGCTACCAGTTCGCATCATGGAATGGAGAAGAAAACTATTCGATCTCAAGAGACGTCAACCAAATCCGTAGTGCGATTCTGCAGATCCGTTTGCGTGCCGGCTTGCCCGATTATCCTGCCGGGGATTATGCAGATAAGGATCTGATGCGCAAAAACCTCAAACGTGAACGGCAAATCGAGCTTTTTGCAGAGGGACATCGTTATTTTGACCTCAGAAGATGGAAAGATGCGGAAACGGAAGAAGCGACTCCGATTTATGGATGCAATATGAATATGGAATCTCAGCAAAAAGAGCAGTTTTATTTGCCGACTGTCGTTCCTTCATTGCCTACGATTTTTGTTGAAAAAATGTATTTCTGGCCCATCGCACACGATGAACTGCGCAAAAACAGAAAGTTGACGCAAAATCCGGGGTGGACTTATTTTGATTAATAAATAAACTAAATACACATGAAGATTCAATATAAGAGTTTGATCGTGGCATTTTCTGCCATGCTGTTAGCCTCCTCCTGTAACAACGAATGGGAGGATGAGCTATTCAACCAATATGTTTCCTTCGGTAAAAACGGAGTGACGGATGTATATGTACGGTATAAACCCGATGGAAAGGTTTCTTATTCGTTGCCGGTGATTATCAGTGGTTCGACCGAAAACAGTAAGAACCTCGATGTACAGATCAGTTTAGGGGAAGATACGATGGCTGTTCTGAACTTCGAACGATTCAGAAAAAGGGAAGACCTTTATTTTCTGAATCTGGACGAGCAGTATTATAACTTGCCGGAGTCTTCGGTAAAAATCAACAAGGGATCGCATACGGCTTTGTTCAATATCGACTTTTCTTTGAAAGGGATCGATCTGGTTCGTAACCATGCGCTGCCGTTGATCGTGAAAGAGGGCGACGGATATTCGCCCAACTACAGGAAACATTATCGCAGGGCGATTCTGAACATCATTCCGTTTAATGATTATTCGGGTAAATATTCGGCTACCAACGGTTATATTTATGACCGTGACCGTCCGGAAGGAGAACAGACGCCACTGGTTATGAGTAGCCGGACCGGTCATGTGGTTGATGAAAATTCCATCTTCTTCTATGCCGGGACAACGGATGAGGATCTGCAGGAGCGTACGATGTATAAGGTTGTTGCCCGCTTTGTTCCCGATAGTGACGAGGCTCTTCAGGGACGTTTGGTTCTTTCGTCTCCCGACGACCGTATCAATTTCGAACAGAAATCGGCAACTTACAAAATCGTGAAAGAGATGGATGCCACGACCCCTTACTTGGAACATACTTACATCACGATGTATATGGAATACTGGTATGATAACATCGAGAATCCGGCTTTTCCGATTCATTATAAATTCAAAGGATCCATGACCCTCGAAAGAAAACGAAATATCCTGATACCGGATGAAGATCAGTCTTTCCTTTGGTAATCAGATAAAAAAAGTAATGCAGCTTCCATTCGGGAGCTGCATTACTTTTTTAGGTATTCTCAGAAAAGAAACGATCAGTTGATACTGTTCAATAAGTCAATTTTACCGTCATTAACCAGTTTCACGATCAATTCACCAAAAAGGGTGTTCTGCCATGCGAACCATTCACGGGTGAAGTCGCCCGGATCGTTTTTATGGAATGACTCGTGCATGAATCCTGTATCGGCATCCGTATCCATCAGCATTTTGATGCATTTTTTTATCTCTTCGTCATCCTGGCTGGTAAATGCTTTCATCATGATGCTCATTGGCCATACCATGTCGTATCCGATGTGAGGACCACCGATCCCTTCGCCGGCAGTGCCGCTGAAGAAATACGGATTGTCTTCGCTCCATACGAAGTTGCGGGTATTCTGATAGATCGGATCGTTTAATTCGATATCGCCCAGATAACCCATCGCAAGCAAGCTCGGAACGTTTGCATCATCCATAAAGATCTGATTTCCGAATCCGTCTACCTCGAAAGCATAGATTTTACCATGTTTCGGGTGGTTGTATGTGGCATACTGATCGATGGCTGCTTTGACTTCATTCGAAAGATCGATACATTCCTGTGCTGTCTTGTTGTCTTTATTCACTTCTTTCAGAATCTCAGCCGCTTTATTGAGCGAAGTCACCGCAAAGAAGTTAGAAGGAATCAGAAACTGATAAAAAGTAGCATCGTCAGAAGGGCGGAAGGCTGAGGCTATCAGACCGACCGGTTTCACCGGATGTCCCAGTCCGTTGTTCGACATCGTGTCGAGCTGACGTTCCGTTTTACGCATGAACGAATATGGACCGTTGCCATCTTTGCGTTGCTGCTCACGGAATGTCTGAAGGACATTTTTCATTGCCGATTCCCATTCTTCACCGAAGATAGAGCTGTCGCCGGTAACTTTCCAGTATTCGTATGCCAGACGGATCGGATAACACAGGGAGTCGATTTCCCATTTACGTTCGTGCAGCTCCGGTTTCATATCCGTAATATCGGTCATCCAGTGGCCGTCGGCAATCGCTCCGTCATTGAAGGCATTCGCATACGGATCGATGTTGATACATTTCAACTGACGCAGGATGGTTCCGCGCAACATTTTCTGAAGTTTTTTGTCTTTTTTCGCCAACTGGATATAAGGCCATACTTGTGCCGCAGAGTCGCGCAACCACATCGCATGGATATCTCCTGTATAAACGAACGTATCGTCATCGCCGTCCTGAATGCGGTAATGAACCGTCGTATCGATGGTGTTCGGATAGCAGTTGCTGAACATCCAGGCAAGCTTCGGATTTTTTAGCATTTTCACCACCCGTTTGATTTCTTTCTCAACGGCATCCGATTTGAAAAGACGTTCTGTTTGTGCCGGACGCTGGCAAAGAAGTTGTTGTGCTTTTACATTATCCTGTGCAGCTACATATTCAGCATGCGTAATCAGGTTATTTGAATAAGAAGAGCCGGCAAAGGCAGTGCTTCCCAAAGAAAGGAAACAAAGACAACCAGCCAGTAATGTTTTTCTGTTAGACATATATCGAAATTAAGTGATGTAATACAATCGGGATCGATGAGCTTCCGATACCGGACCGGAAGCTCACGAGGCCCTGTTCTTAATTATTTTTCTGTAAAAGAGTATGGAAGAGATTCCTCTTTTACCCCTCTTTTTTTGTTTGGTTGCTCTGACATGTGGTAAACGATTTTACCACCTTTGGTAAGCGCTTCGTGCGTCAGGTAGTTTTTATCG
>JBOFCW010000180.1:0-3704 GCA_051646395.1 Bacteroidales bacterium | reverse complement strand
ACCTCTGATATCAGCTATCTGATGATAAAGTAAAGAAATATCCTGTGCTTCATCATCTGTTTCAAGTAAAAAAAAGCCTGAAGGTAAGCTACGGGCAGTTTCCGTATTGAAACGGGTACCTAAAGAAAGAAATATACCCTTTTCGATCAGTTGTTTTGCCTGAATAGGATTTCCTCTGAACCCGTGTATGATCCAGGGTTGAATCGGGTTTGTTTCCTTTCTTATAGACAAAAGTTCATCAAAAGCCTTCACACAATGAATGATCAGTGGCTTTTTTTCCGTTTCGGAAAGGAGAACCATTGCTCTGAATGCTTGTAATTGAAGGGCGAATGGAGTATTACAGATCCGGTCGAGTCCGGATTCTCCTATTGCATAACAGGATGGAAACGAGCTGATACAGGATACTGTCCGGAGTTGTACGGATAAATTTTCGGAAGTTAAAAACCAGGGATGAATTCCACTGGAAAACGGAGCCGGTAATTTCCGGTGATCCGCCAATTTTTCGGGGTTAACATATTGGATTGCTAGGGTAGACGGGTTGCAGGCCCGGTTGTGCGTATGTAAATCGAATAAAACCATCTTGTCTTTTTTTTGATCACGGAACCGGATCGTATCCGCTCCCACCCCATGGATGGCACCGGAGCAGGCGTTTGACGGTAAGCCAAAAACCTTTGAAAGGGCCGTGTTTCTGAACGGCTTCAATCGCATATTGAGAGCAGGTCGGCGTATAGCGGCATGCTGGCGGAGTAAGCGGCGATATAAAAGCCCGGTAGAAATATACCGGTATCAGAATCAGGAAAGACAATATTTTTTTCATAACATATTCAGTGATATGAACAAGTTGTTTTTTAATCCGTACGGTCGGCTTTATTTTGAATTTTATTTGCCAACAGAGATAAAGCCTCTTTCATTTTTGTTTCGATATTATCGAAAAGGCGGATCTCTTTGTCCAGATAGATAAACGCAATGGCCAGGTGTTTGTTCTGATTTTCGAGAACGGTATGCAGCAACTGTTTATTCAGTCGGTAAGCTTCTTTCGTGCGACGACGGATCAGATTCCGTTTAACGGCCCGCTTGAAGCGTTTTTTAGGGACACTGACAAACATAGCAGCTTGAGCCGATTGCTGTTCTGCAGTCAGCTCGGTATATACCAAACGGAAAGGATAAACCACAAAGGATTCTCCTTGGGCAAACAATAAATCGATGCTGTTTTTACTACTTAATCTTTCTGATTTCGGGAGCGTGAATGAAAGCGTGTCCATATATAAATAAAAAACCCGAAAGCATTGTTTCCTTTCTTCTTTGACCGAAAGGATAGCAAGGCTTTCGAGTGGATATTACAGAACCAGAGTTTTACTTTTTCTCCGGTTTACTCATTTTTTTAAAATAATTCTCAAGAGCCGCAGTCATGGAAGGGGCTTCTTTGCTTGGAGCTTCTACATCCAGGCGAAGACCGGCGTCTTTAACCGCTTTGGCAGTAGTTGGTCCGAAACAACCGATTTTAATATCTTTCTGATCGAAATCAGGGAAGTTTTTCAGCAGCGAGTTGATACCCGACGGACTGAAAAATACCAGCATATCGTAATCGAATTTTTCTTCCGGTGTAAAATCGTTACTTACCGTACGGTACATTACCGCTTTGGTATAATTGATTTTGTTTTTGTCAAGCAAAGCTGTTTGATCATCCTTATGCACATCCGAAACAGGCAACAAGAATTTTTCATCCGAATGTTTGTTGATTGATGTCATCAGGTCATCGAGCTTTCCGGTGCTTCCGAAGAAAATCTTTCTTTTACGATATACAATATACTTCTGCAGATAAAGTGCGATTGACTCTGTCAGACAAAAATATTTCATTGTATCCGGAATCGTAACACGAAGTCCTTCACAAAGATGAAAGAAATGATCGATAGCAGTACGAGAAGTAAAGATTACGGCCGTATAATCCAGGATAGAAATCTTTTGCTGTCTGAAATCTTTCGGGGTAACAGACTCCACTTTAATGAACGGACGGAAATCCATCTGAACGCCATATTTATCGGCTATATCAAAATAGGGCGATTTCTCTGAAGAAGGTTTCGGTTGTGAAACCAGTACTTTCTTAATTTTCAAAGCTATATAAGTTTGAGTTCTACAAAACTAAACACCCAAAATAACCCTTTATATATCACCAATAAGGGTGCTATTTCGAGAGTGCAAAGGTACAAAACAACGTAGATTAAACTATAAAAATCTCTAAAAAAAATCTTAACCCCTTTGTAAATAAATAATAATCTTGTTGCGAAATATAACGAAACGGTAATAAAAATAAATGATTTAAATGGTATTGAATGGTAAATTGAAACCAAAACGGGTATAAATAATAACAATCCGCGCAGAATCGTGATTCCGGAGAGTGCTCCGCTGACAAGATTCCGGTTTGTTTTATTCGAAAAAGTGTTCGTAATTATAGCGTAAAGAGATAATTGCAGGAGATAGCTGGTCACAAATAAAGCCGTGAAAATACCGATGTAAGCGAGAGACTTAAGTTGGGTAAATTCGTTGACAGGATGATAATGTCTGAATATCATAAACAGAGCCAACCCTTCGATAATGAAGGTCATAGCCAGCATCATTACCTTCAGCCGGACCAGGTTGAGAGTCGACGTTTGGTTAAAACTGCTCCGCTGTTTGTACTCGATCGTTTCTGATATGATATACCGGATAAATTTGTTTGAACTCCGGTAACTACCAGCTACAAGTAAAAAGCATAACAACAGAATCAGGGATATCCACGAATTGCCACCCGGTAATTCCTGACGCGGTATTGCCTTCACACCGGATGGCAATGTCGTATAGACCCCCAGCGTTTGATCCGGAAACGTGAGGATGAATTCACGTTCGGATTCCAATGGAGATAAAGAATCAGGATAGAAAACCGGGAGCTGAGACATTCGAAAATCTGTTATGTTTAAATCGCTGCAAATTTACGCGGATTTTCCATCCATTCATTACCGATGAACAACATTTCGATTGCTTCTGATGCATTGTTGGCAACCATCCACATGTCTCCGTGTTCGGGACGCATGAAAGTTTCTTCGATAGCGGCAGATAACATCCGGATGAGCGGATCGTAATATCCGTCGATATTCAGGATGATAATCGGGTTGAAATAAAGACCCAGCTGCTTCCATGTAATGATCTCAAGTAGTTCTTCCATTGTTCCACATCCTCCGGGCATTGCGATCACGGCATCCGAGTTTTCGGCCATCATGCTTTTGCGCTCATGCATCGAGTCGGTAAGAATCAAATCGGTGATATCCGGATGATACCATCCCTCTTCGTACATGAAGCGCGGAATGATTCCTTTTACATTGCCTCCGTTGGCAATAACCTCGTCTGCAAGCGCGCCCATGAGTCCTTTTCTTCCTGCTCCGCAAATACAGTCGATTTCTTTTTCTGCCAGTAACTTTCCTAATTCGCGGGCTGCTTCGAAATAAGATGGTTTTATTTTAGAACTACTCGCGCAATATACGCATACCGCATTGATCTTCATATCAGATTGTGTTTATGATTTTTACAAAAATAGTTTTTCCTGATAAATAATGTTATATCCACCCGTTTTGTTTATACCAGGCAATCGTTTCTTTCACGCCTTCAGAAAGAGAATAGGCCGGTTCGAAGTCGAGTTCTTCCTGCAAAGGAGTAATATCACAAATCCAATT
>JBOFCW010000139.1:0-7402 GCA_051646395.1 Bacteroidales bacterium | reverse complement strand
TTGCTTTCCGACGAAGATCGTTTGTTCGAATCATTACGAATGCTTCGTAAGCGAATCGCAGTCGAAGAGGATGTGCCGGCTTATATCATTTTCACGGATAAAGTTTTATCAGAACTGGTAAGCGCACGGCCTTCGAATCTTCATCAGTTTTCGATGGTCAACGGGGTAGGTGAGCACAAAGCGAAAAAATACGGAAAAGAGTTTGTTGATGTAATTCGCAAGGAGTTGAACATCAAAAGACAAAAAGGTGATTCAACACTTCAAACGTTAATGATGTACCAAAACGGTATGTCAGTCGAGGAAATTTCTGTGGCCCGTTCGATGCAGCGTACCACGGTTTTCTCCCATCTCGCACAACTTGTTTCTGAAGATAAGATAACCGATTGGCATAATCTGATTGCGGATTACGAACTTCACAGTGTAAAAACCGCTGTTTCTCGCCTGGGTGGGACAGAAGAGTTAAAGCCCATTTTTGAATTGCTCAACGGTGGCGTAGAATATGGAAAGATCCGGCTAGCCTTATCCGTGATCAGGAAAGAATCCATTTCGGTTTAAATTGAGACAAAAGATAACGAAGAGGTCCTTATAAAGTTTTGATATTACTGATTGTATCAAACTTTATAAGGACCTCTTTATTCGTCCTGATCGGATGTTCTTATTTACTCAAAAACAAACGATTCTGTAATCTTGTATCCGTTTAACAAACTCGGGATATCCATTCTTTTCTTTCCTGCAAGCTGGACCGATTTCAGTCGGATGAATCCGCCGTTTACGGCAACATCCAAATATGACTTGCCATCTGTTTTGATGCATCCTGGTTTCAGTTGGTGCGGAGTTTCTGTTTTTTCAGCTTCAAAGATCTTTATCCCTGTTGCTACCCCTTCCGGATTGATTAATTCGCTCCAGGCAGCCGGATAAGGTGACATGCCGCGTATCAGGTTGTACACCTGTGTCGTATTATCCGACCAATTGATTCGGCAGGTTTCTTTGAAAATTTTTGGAGCTGCTTTCAGCTCGGATTCGTCCTTGAAAAATTCAGCCTGATCGGTTGCTTCTGCTTTTCCCGCAAGAATCGCATCCACGGTTTTAGTGACCAGTTTAGCACCCATATTCATCAATCTGTCGTGTACCGATCCCACATTCTCATCATCGGCAATTGAGATTTTCTCTTGAAGAATGATCTTGCCTGTATCGATTTCGTGGGTCAGGAAAAAAGTTGTCGCACCCGTCTCTTTCTCTCCGTTTATAACCGCCCAGTTGATCGGAGCGGCACCACGGTACTGAGGCAGGAGTGAGGCATGAAGGTTGAACGTTCCCAAACGGGGCATATTCCACACGATTTCGGGCAACATTCGGAAAGCTACCACGATCTGCAGATCTGCGTTCCAGGCTTTCAGTGCTTCGAGAAAAGACTCTTCTTTCAGCTTTTCAGGCTGGAGCAGAGGTAAATTTTGAGATAAAGCATACTCTTTTACCGCTGAAGGCTGTAGTTTGTGTCCGCGTCCGGCAGGTTTGTCTGGCATTGTGATTACACCCACAACATTATATCCTCCTTCGACAAGAGCTTTCAGACTCTCGACAGCGAAGTCGGGAGTGCCCATATATACGATTCTTAAATCTTTCTTTTCCATTATTCCGTTGTTAATCTTCTGTGAAATGTTTCAATACCTTTCGGTATGAATTGAATATCTTGGCTTTCGAAACGAAACCGATGTACTGTCCTTTTTCAACTACGGGCAGGTTCCACGCATTCGTGTCATCAAACAGGTTCATTACTTGTTCCATCGGCATACCGATCTCAATTTTCCCGGGAGGAGAGATCATGAACTGTTTCACGGTCAATCTTCCGTATAGTCTCTGTTGAAACATGATATTTCGTATGTCATTCAATAAAACAATTCCCAAAAATTTATTGTTCTGATCCGTTACCGGAAAGATATTTCTTTCGGAAAGAGAGATCACCCTGACCATATCTCCCAATGTCATTTCGGGATGAACGATCTGCAGGTCTTTTTCAATCACGCTGTCCATTTTAAGCAATGTCAATACCGCTTTATCTTTATGGTGAGTGATCAATTCTCCTTTTTTCGCAAGACGACGTGTATAGATGCTGTAAGGTTCGAAAATGCGTATCGTGCCATAAGACAGAGTCGAAACGATCATCAGCGGCAAAAACAGGTCGAATCCACCCGTAAGTTCCGCACTCAGGAAGATCCCCATCAAAGGAGCGTGCATTACTCCCGACATGACTGCAGCCATACCCATCACCGCAAAGTTTTTTTCTGGTAGAAATGGAGTATAACCAAAGTGATTCAATGCATAGGCGAATAAAAATCCTGCCATATTGCCCAAAAATAAACTCGGAGCGAAAGTACCCCCTACACCCCCTCCACCATTCGTGGCAGCGGTGGCAAATACTTTGGTCAGCATGATCAGGAGGATAAAGGCCGAAAAAATCCAGAAGTTTTCTCGCCCCTCATAAAAGAAACTACCAATTGTCATCTGTTCGGACGTTCCGTTATAAATCGCCAGGATTGCATCATATCCCTCTCCGTAAAGCGGAGGAAGGATGAAAATCAGAATACTCAATACAATCGAACCGGCAATGAACTTTTTCCAGGGATTACTTAGTTTCTTCAGTGTATCTTCAGCCCAGAACATGCATCGGGTGAAGTAGAGCGATACGAAACCACAAACGATTCCCAGTAAAATGACATAGGGGATACGCTCGGCCATGAATGGATCAGTTTGATGAAAACTAAACTGAGCCATCGGCCCCGAGAAAATATATGCGATCGAAGCGGCAGTAACGGCCGATATCAACAACGGCATGATTGAAAATGCGGTCAGATCCAGCATCAATACCTCGATCGTAAACAGCAGTCCTGCAATGGGAGCTTTAAAGATTCCTGCGATACCTGCAGTAGCACCACATCCCAAAAGCAACATCAGCGTGCGCTGATCCATCTTGAAAAACCTTCCTACATTCGAGCCGATAGCCGCTCCCGTATAAACGATGGGTGCTTCGGCTCCAACCGATCCACCAAAACCGATCGTAATCGAACTGGCTATGATAGAGGTATAGGTGTTATGTGGTTTTAGCAGACTTTTGCGTTGTGAAATCGCATACAGGATGCGGGTCACACCGTGACTGATGTCATCCTTGACCACATATCTGACGTAGATACCTGCAAGAAAAATACCAATAATCGGATAGATCAGGTACAGGTAATTGGCATTCTCGATACTGAAATGATTGGTTAGTAGCCCCTGAATGGCATGAATGATAAATTTGAGTACCAGAGCGGCTCCGGCTCCCAGCAGGCCGGTGATGAAACTGAGTATGAGGATGAAGTTTTTTTCGGTTATATGGCGTTCTCGCCATAAGATCATCCGTAAATACCAATCGTTCGTGTTAATGCGCATATTTTTTCAATTTCTAAATTCCTCTTCCTGTTAGTACCGTGCGGATCGTATAAATTAATATTTTGCAATCCACAACTAATGAAAAGTTTTCCAGGTATAGAAGATCGTATTGAAGGCGTTCGATCATTTGGTTCACATCGGTGGCATAACCGTATTTAACCATTCCCCAAGAGGTGATACCCGGGCGAATTTGGTGAACCAGACAATAATAGGGTGCTTGTTTGCTAATTTGCTCGATATAACAAGCACGCTCCGGGCGAGGCCCTACTAGCGACATATCTCCTTTTAACACATTCCAGAACTGAGGTAATTCATCCAATCTGTATTTCCTCATGTAATACCCTAAAGGAGTAATGCGCGGATCGTGTTGAGCAGACAGTGCTGGTCCGTTTTTTTCCGCATCTACATACATCGTGCGGAATTTGATGATTTTAAAAGGCCGTCCGAACTTGCCGATACGTTCCTGATAATAAAAAATCGGTCCTTTCGAATCGAATTTCACAAAAATCGCTAAGATAAGATAAAGTGGCGAAAGCAGCAACAGCGCAAAGCACGAAGTGATGATGTCTCCGGTACGTTTACAATTAACCTGCAATTCACTCATTTTTCCGCGGCTTATATCCAGCATCGGTGTCTCATAGAGCGAATGCATTTTTACTTTTCCCAAAACGATGTCCTGCATGTCAGCATGCATCCTTATTGGCAGCCCGAATGGAAATAATTGTTTTATTGTTTCGAATATCTCTTTCCGGTCTCTGTTATCAGGAGCAAATATAAATCTTTCAATCTGATGTCGGGCTACGATTTGAGTAAGATTATCCATGTCTCCGACAACGGGGATATCCTGTTTTACCGGGATTTCTGAGCCCGAGGGGATACATCCTTTTATTATATATCCGAATTGTTGTTTGCTTTTATTGATCTGACTGATCAGGTGTTGAGCTTCTTTTCCCGTCCCGATAATCAATGTATTGAACCCCCACTTACCACCATGAATCAATCGGGTTGCTCTGCGTGTGATCAAATAGCGGAACAGGTATGTGAATAAAAATTCATTGATAAAAAGAACGGCGATCAGATGAAAGTAATGGGATGCCACGACAGGTATATCATCCAGAATAACAGCGAAGAAAAAAAACAACGATCCGATCAAAACAGAATTGAAAGTTGTTTTCAATTCCTCAAATCGTGATTTTAGAAAGGGCTGATTGTAATATCCGGATAGGAAAAAAATGCCGATCCAGAGTATAGGTCCCAATATTTGTCCTTCAATGACGGTGTCATGCGTCAGATAAGAAGAACGGCTGGAAAATAACGGTTTGGCGATGACTTCATAACGATATATATTAAATAAGAACCAGCCGATCATGGATGCAACCAGATCGGCAAGTACATATTTGAATATTTGTATGTGTGCTTTCACCCTGTTTCGTTATTATTCACGGATCACCTGAATCAAACCGCCGTCACCTACTTTGATGATTCCGGAAGGGGCTGGAGTGCTACGGTCATCCTGACGATAGGTAACGATATAATCGACTGCATTTTTTATTTCTTCCGATATTTCGGAAAAATTTCGCGGCGTATCGGTTCCACTTATGTTGGCCGAAGTAGAAACGATTGCTTTTTTGAAACGTTCACACAAGCGGCGGGAGAAGTCTTCTTTCGTGATCCTGATACCGATCGTATCGTCTGCACCAACCAGATTTTTAGCCAGATTGCGTGCATGTGGATAAATGATTGTCAATGGTTTGGTTGCCAATTCAATCAAATCCCACGTGATTTCGGGTGCCTGATCGACATAAAAATCGATTTTCACAGGATTATCCACTAAAACAAGCAATGCCTTGTTGTCAACGCGTTTTTTTATTTCATAGACTCTTTTTACAGCTTCTTCGTTTGTTGCATCGCAGCCGATACCCCATACCGTATCTGTTGGATAAAGGATTACGCCTCCTTGTTGCAATACTTCGCAGGCTTTTTTCAAATCGTCTGTCATCATATATCTGAATTTAAATTATTCTTTGTAAAAGGATAGAAACAAAGTTAATCAAATTTAGATTTTTAGATGAGTTTACGCTGGCTATTTCATGACTGTTTTTTTTATTTTGGCGGGTCGGAGCGATTGCCTGAATCGGCATTTTGTTGCGTTTGATCTGTGAATCGGTTTTTTCGTCCGTTAGAGTGTTTTGTTTTCTTCTGCTGATTTGTGATCTCAGATACGACCAAAGTATAATTTTATACGGGGCATAATATGCGTATTTCTCCGAAGTCCGGTCCGTCTCTCGTCGAAGGACGGACCGTATCTCCCTGAGAGACGGACTGTACTTCGACGAGAGACGAGCTGAATCTCCCCGAGAGACGGACTGTACTTCGACGAGAGACGGATTGAATTTCCGTGAAAGACAATAGTCTTAGTCCTATATTAAATAAACACGGTTCATCAGACAAAAACTATGTATTCGTCGGATGAACCGTGTGGATACTTATTCTGCATATTCAGTGTGTTACGGCAGGCGGGAAAGCACTCAATTGTTTCTTATTTACGTTTGATGGAAAAGAGGAACTCTAAACCACCTTCAGTTCTTTTTTTAGCAAGAATTTCTCCCTTGTGGTAAACTACTGCATTCTTCACAATGGCAAGACCTAATCCAGTTCCGCCTAATTTACGTGAACGCCCTTTGTCGACACGATAAAAACGTTCGAAGATGCGGTTGAGATGTTTCTCATCGATGCCGACGCCGTTGTCGCTGAAACTGAAATAAAAGGCTTCTTCGTCCTGTCGGTAGCAACGGATCGATATCATTTTACCCTCCCCGGCATAGGCGATTGCATTGTCGAGCAAGTTGCGAAATACGGAATAAAGCAAAGTCTGATTTCCTTCTACAACCGTTTTGGGTGGGATTTGGATAGCAATTTGCATCTGTTTTTCCTCAAGTGTCTGCTTTGAGTCGGTTACGATTTCATCTACCATCTGGCCGATATCGACCGGTTCTCTCAGAAATTGATCGTAGGCTTCGTCAATCCGGTTGAGAACTGAAATATCTTTCAGGAGATCTGTAAGCCGGTTTGCCTGGGCGAAACAGCGTTCGATGAATTGTTTCTGCATGTCTTCATTGAGCGAAGGATTATCAATCATCGTTTCCAGATATCCTTTGATGCTACTTACGGGAGTTTTCAACTCGTGTGCCACATTCTGTGTAAGTTGCCTTTTCAGACGGGTTTCCTCTTCCTGCTGCGTGACGTTGTTGATACTGATTTCGAAACTGCGGTCGGGAAAAATGATACATTCAACGTTGAACGTCTTTCCGTTTTTATGAATCAGGATATGTTCGCTCAGGTATTCGTTGCTGTTGGAAGCCGGTACTTCGCGGTGCATATTCAGAAAATAACGTAATCGTGCGAATTCTTCGATTTGAAATATTCCTTCGGGAGAGGAGATTTCTTTATCAGAAATCGTATTGATGTATTGTATGAACAGTGTATTGGTGAAAACAGATTTCATTTCGGCGGAAAAAACGGATAAGCCCTCTTTGGATATCTGAAGGTGTTTGATCAGTTTTTCTTTTTCTACCAGCAGGTCATGTTTTGTCTGACTAAGTTTCGTGTAAAGACGAATGATGTGACCGGTGATGTCGCCTATGTCGTTGGCCGGAAGCTTGATGTTCAGGTCTTTGAGTTGGTTTTTTTCTGCTTTATAAGAGAATTCGCGTAAAGAAGAGATTGCTTTTCCGAGTCGGAAACTGAAGAAGAAAATCATCAAAACAAAGGCGAAAGCCATGGATACAAAGAAGAAGATGATGCCCGGATCTACCTTGAGATACGAAAGTGTAGTCAGGTTGAAAGGCATGGCACTTCGCACGATGTAATGTATCGAAGAGCGTGCGGAGTAGAAAAACGGTTCATCGAGGGAGTCGGAGTTTCGAAGTGCGAAGCTTTTTCCGTTTTTAAGTGCTCCTGATACCTCCGGGCGGTC
>JBOFCW010000120.1:0-4238 GCA_051646395.1 Bacteroidales bacterium | reverse complement strand
CCCGCCTTTTCACCGTAGCCTACGGTTTTGTTTTCGGAATAGCAGTAGCCGTAATTCTTGCTTTTATCTCCTCGCGTCATATCAAGATGCAATCTATCCGTCTGGAACGTCATTTTTTGCGGAATCTTTCTGCACGTGAAACGGAACAAGATAAGAGAGCTCCTGTGCGACGGGAATTTGCCTGTTCTCTATTGGCTCGTGATTTACATCTGGCTGACTTTGAAGTGCAACCCGGTTCGCCGAGTATCGGTAAGAAACTGAAAGAACTTGATTTGCGCAGAAAGAACGGAGTGAACGTCGTAAAGATTATCCGGGGCCAGCAGCACCTCAATATTCCGGGAGGAGAAGAGCATCTTTATCCCTACGATAAGATCGTTGTTGCAGGGACCGACCGGCAGATTAGTGCTTTTCGACGAACAATCGAGGAGCTTAACCGCACGAAAAAAAATAAAATCGATTCTGAAAGCCGGGAAATGACGCTCGAGCAGTTTATTGTAGAGCCGGGCTCATTTTTTGTAGGCCGAAGTATCATGCAATCGCATATTCGTGATAAAGCCAATTGTTTGGTAATCGGATTAGAGCGCTCCGGACAGTCTCAGATGAATCCCGAAGCAACTGCCGTTTTCGAGGCGGAAGATCTGGTGTGGGTTGTTGGTGAACGTGAAAAATTACAATCATTGCTCGAAGAGGTCAATCGCAAACCTTTGATCGATGACCGTGGGGAATGGGTGATGATAGATAAGGAGGAATGAAGGGATGTATGGCTGTAAAGCCGAGTTGAATTTTAAATAGACAGATATGATTTAGATACAAAAAAAGAGACTGTAAAGCAACGGAGTCAGGCATATGATTCACAAATGCCGCGATTCTGTTGTTTTACAGTTTCTTAAGATGATTCTGATTAACAAGCCTTGAAGCTCATATCCAATCCTTTTACCGAGTGAGTCAGCGCACCTACGGAAATATAGTCGACACCGCATTCCGCGTAATCACGAAGCGTATCGAACGTGATACCGCCGGATGATTCGGTTTCCACACGGCCGTTGATCAGCTCAACTGCTTTGCGTGTATCGGCAGGAGAGAAGTTGTCGAGCATCACGCGGTCGACACCGACAGCAAGCGCCTGATTCAACTCGTCGAAGTTACGTACTTCGAGTTCGATTTTCAGGTCTTTGCCCTTTTCCTTGCAATATTCTTTCGCTTTGGTTACCGCTTTTTCGATACCGCCCGCAAAATCGACGTGGTTGTCTTTCAACAGGATCATGTCGAACAAACCGATGCGGTGATTTACGCCACCACCGATTTTAACCGCCGCTTTTTCGATCATACGCAAGCCCGGAGTGGTTTTACGGGTGTCGAGCACACGTGTTTTAGTGCCTTCAAGCGCTTTGACATATTTGTTGGTAACGGTAGCGATTCCGCTCATGCGCTGCATGATATTCAGCATCAGACGTTCTGTCTGAAGAAGAGACTGGATTTTTCCTGAAACGATGAAAGCGACGTCTCCCGGTTTTACGTGGGCGCCGTCTTCGATAAACACTTCCATTTTCAGTTCCGGATCGAATGCGGCGAATACTTTTTTCGCCATCTCGACTCCGGCAAGGATACCTTCCTCTTTAATCAATAGTTTCGATTTTCCCATAGCGTCTGCCGGGATGCAGCTAAGCGTTGTGTGATCGCCGTCGCCGATATCTTCGGCAAAGGCCAGCTTAATCAAATCGTCAATCAGGTTATTCATTGAAATTTTCTATTCTTATTTGGTGAATTAAATATTTGTTGTTCGTTTTGCGCATCAGCAAGTGTACACGATATTTCCCTTTTGTCGTATTGAGAGTTCCGATCAGAAATCCGGAGTCTCCTTTGTCGCTTTTATGAGCAATTTCAAAACCAGCCGGCGCATTGGTCTTGAAGAAACGGTCGAGCTGTGATTCCGCCTTGGCGATATCTGTTTCTGCCGTTATCCCCGGTAGCGATAAGTTTATCTTGGAAGCCAGCGTGTTGCGTAGCAAAGCGGCATTTCCTTTTCTGAAACAATCGGCTATCTCTCCCGGCATTCCCTGTGAGAAGATGGCCAGAGTGAAAAATGACGACAGAAATGTAGTGAACAGCAATCGTTTCATGAGTTTATGTTTTGTTGAATTAAGCTGATAGGTTTTCGGCCGGGAGGAGAGTCTGTTTTTTCAGTTCTCTCTTTTTCGTATCTTTATCGCCGGCGAAAGCGTAAATCAGCACCTTTCGGTAATGGATACCTTTGCAAAAGTATAAAAAACCGCAAATACGCAAAAACAGACATACTTAATAAATGAAGATTCTTTTTTTAGTGGTTGGCAAAACCAATGGTAAATATTTTAACGAGGCGATCGATGACTACCGTAACCGGCTGAAATTTTACATTCCGTTTGAAATGGAAGTGATTCCTGAGTTGAAAAATGCAAAAAACATGAGCTTTGAACAGCAGAAGGAAAAGGAAGCCGATCTGATACTGAAATCGCTTCAGGGAGGAGATCATGTGGTTTTGCTTGATGAAAAAGGAAAAGAGTTTACCTCTTCGCAGTTTTCGGTATATCTTGAAAAAAAAATGCATACAGTAAATAAGCGATTGGTATTTATTGTGGGCGGACCTTATGGTTTTTCGGACCGGGTCTATGCGGCCGCTTCCGAAAAAATAGCTCTCTCGAAAATGACTTTTTCGCATCAGATGGTACGTTTGTTTTTTATTGAGCAGATATACAGGGCATTCACGATCATGAATAATGAACCTTATCATCACGAGTAGTCGCACGAATAACAAAAAAACGGCAACCGAATCGGCTTAACAATTGCCGCGACGGTTGCCGTTTTTGTTAATAAAGTCGGTTTTCTTTATTTTGTCAGATATCTTTCGAATCCCTTGCTTACTCTTACTTCATTTTCGCCCGATTCGTCGGCATAAATAAAATAAGCTTCGATTTCCGGATTCTGGTCGGCTATCTCCATGCTTTTTTCAAGTCCCATAACCATGAAAGCCGTCGCAAAAGCATCAGCCGTCATGCAGTCGGGGCCGATTACGGTTGCGCTGAGTAATGAGTGTTGCACTGGATAACCGGTTCGGGGATCGATCGTATGGGCATAACGCTTTCCTTCTTTGTAGTAGAAGTTGCGGTAATTACCGGATGTTGCCATTCCACCGTTGCAAATGCTGATGATATCTTGAATTTCTCCCGGATCGCCACTCTGATCTTCAATCGGTTTGTTGATTCCAATGCGCCAGCATTTGCCTGATGCGTTTTTACCGTTGGCTGTTACCTCGCCCCCAATCTCTACCATGAAGTTTCGGATACCTTTTGAAGCCAGGAGCTCGCCAATCACATCGCAGGCATATCCTTTGGCGATTGCCGAAGCATCCAGCATTACCCGCATATCGGATTTGATTACTTTTTTACCTTCCAGTTTTACTTTGTCGAATCCGACGAATCGACGGATCGAGTCGATCATTGCCGGTGTTACACTGTCGCTTTTCTTAAAGCCGAATCCCCATGCATTAACCAATGGAGCGACGGTCATGTCGAAGCTTCCGTTAGTTGCATCGCTGATCTGATGTCCTTTGTTGAAAACACGTATAAACCATTCGTCGGCTTCTACAGTGCTGTCGTTGCTGTTGATTCTTGAAATGACAGATTGTTTATTGAAGGTAGATAGTGAATTGTCAAATTGTTGTAGTTCTGTTTTTATTTCCTCATGCAAATCAGCCCGATATTCGTAGGAGATGTGGTAAATCGTACCGAATACGGTGCCTTCATTTCTTTGATAAACTCCACTTTCTCCCTGATTGTTGTGCATGAAATAAAATGCAAGGAAGACAAACAGGAATACAATGCTGGCGATAAATCCTCTTTTTTTCATCTGTATATAATTCAATTTTTAACATCAAGATGAAATGCGCCATTTATATAACTTCAGTAGGGTATCTCTACTTTAGGTGAGTGATGGCGATTTCATTTTGTATGTATCCATTTCCAGAGTCTATCCTTTCGGGATAAATCCGGATAGCTTATGTGTTATTTAAAAAAGGGCAGGTTGTAATAAATATTATAACTGATGCCGAAGCCTTTGCCATTGATTCCATATCCTGGGATATACCATGGGTTGGCGGTCGTTGTACTACCTTCTTTTAGCAGAAATTTGTAATAGGCAACCCATCCCATGTAAAGGTTTTTGAAAACCTTTACTCTGATTCTGGCTCCCAGTTCGAGCCAATG
>JBOFCW010000089.1:0-3890 GCA_051646395.1 Bacteroidales bacterium | reverse complement strand
AGGATGAACATGATGGTTCCTAAAAGACCGAAAAAATGCATCGGTTTAACTCCAAAACGGGATAAGAACCACAAAGTCATCAGATCGAGGTAACCGTTGATGAACCGGTCGAGTCCGAACTTGGTGACGCCGTATTTTCTGGCCTGATGTTGAACAACCTTTTCGCCTATTTTCGTGAAGCCCGCGTTCTTAGCCAGATAAGGGATATATCTGTGCATGTCGCCATATAGCTCGATGCTTTTTACGACCTCTCTTCGATAAGCCTTTAATCCACAGTTGAAATCATGCAGGTGAATTCCGGATACTTTCCGGGCCGTGGCATTGAATAATTTCGTTGGCAATGTTTTTGTAAGAGGATCGTAGCGTTTCTTTTTCCAGCCAGAAACGACGTCAAAGCCCTCCTTCGTAATCATTTTATATAGTTCCGGTATTTCGTCAGGACTATCTTGCAAATCAGCATCCATCGTAATGATAACGTCACCTTGTGCCTGGCCGAAGCCAATATGTAAAGCCGGTGATTTCCCATAGTTGCGGCGAAATTTGATTCCCCTCACATTGTCGGGGTATTTTTGTTTCAATCCGGTAATTATATCCCATGAGCGGTCTGTACTTCCGTCATTTATAAAAATCACTTCATACGTGAAATGGTTCGCTTTCATGACTCTGTCGATCCAGTTTGTTAATTCAGGAAGTGATTCTTCTTCATTAAATAATGGAACAATGACTGAAATATTCATTGGTAAGATATTAAAGAGATGAAATCGCCATCACTCACCTAAAGCAGAGATACCCCCAAAAGGTATATAAATGGCGCATTTGACCTTAGTGTTAAAAATTGAAATTAATTCGATAGGTTTTTGGGCATTGGTCGTTTAACGATCGCCGCTACAATAAGAGAAAGTAACCCGCCGAAGAAGAGGTTATTGAAAATACCCTGAAATACCATCTGGATAGCAGATGGAGGGGTGGCATTCTTGTAATTATTGATCAACTCGTTTATGGCTGTATTGTTTTTTATTTCTCCTAATGATTCAAGTGTTTGACTCAACTGGGAGATCTGGTCTACAATATAGGAAGGGTTGATGAATTGAAAATAAATATATTGGCCTAACGCTTCCGGAAGTGAAGCAAAAAAGATAAGGAGTAATGAAAGGCTCCATGCTTTGCTAAACTCAAGGAATCCGTTGTTTCGCTTATCTCTGAAATTACGTAATATGTAAAAAATTACGAAGGGAGTACCAAATAAGAGAACCCATGAAAATAGGGAAAGGAAAGGGATTTTTGAACTCAAAACGGTAAATCCGAATTTTACGATGAAATAAGCTCCTAATATTATACCATACTCCATCGCGAAATGATTTATTCTGCTTTTTTCTTCTGTCATTGTTGTGTTAGATTGTAAAAATAGGCGAATAACGCAAATTATTGCTCCGGTAATAACCATCTTGATTTTTTTTGAGTAAAACCGGTATTGCAAATGTATCAAAATTTTGAATAAATGAGGGATTTGAGCTTCGGATAAATGAGTGAGTGAATTTTTTTTCAAAAAAGTTTCAGGTGTAACTGTTTTGTTCTCAAAAGAATGTGTGTTTAGGTGTGTTTTTTTAGAAAAAAAGGTGTTGCAGGTTTAGAAATAATGTCTACTTTTGCATCGGGTAAGTGCTACACGGCATGCTCCTTTCGAATCCCCCCAGGGCCTGACCGCAGCAAGGGTAGAAAGTTGTAGCGGCGCGATGTGGATAGCTTACCCACCTGCCTCTTTAGCTCAGTTGGCCAGAGCACGTGATTTGTAATCTCGGGGTCGTTGGTTCGAATCCGACAAGAGGCTCAAAAAGACCATTCCTTCGAATGGTTTTTTTATGGTGTGGAAGACGCCATCTGATGAAAGTTCTTTCTTTTGCCTCTTTAGCTCAGTTGGCCAGAGCACGTGATTTGTAATCTCGGGGTCGTTGGTTCGAATCCGACAAGAGGCTCTTCATTTTAGCTACCGGATCGCCGGTTTTAAAGTGCTACGCTTTCGTATGAAAGCCTGATTTATTGTTTGCCTCTTTAGCTCAGTTGGCCAGAGCACGTGATTTGTAATCTCGGGGTCGTTGGTTCGAATCCGACAAGAGGCTCGAAGGTGTGTTGATTTTTTCGGAAATCAACACACCTTTTTTTTGCGTGAATTTTGGCCTCAGGGTGTTGGATCAAAGTAAAAATAGAATTCAACCATTTGATAGAAGTGGTTCTCTGTAGGGGATTCTGTTGTCCTCCGCGGAGGACAGCAGAGTCCCCTGCAGAGGGGCGGTCGTTTGGATAGGAATAAAAATAAAATCATATCCGGAATAGAAGTGTGTAACATTGTCATAACCTCTGCGGATGATTTATTTTATATATAAAATATATAAATGGTAAATAAATTTATATATTTGAAGGATGGGTTTTTTTCTTGAGGAATGATCCGTATCTAAAATATAATCACTATGCAAGAACGACATGTCAACCGGGCTCGTTACTTTGAGGAGTTGGCGACCAGTTGTGAGAAATATTTTTTACCTTATCTGACACGATTTGTTAAACTAACGCCTCATAGTAGGATTTTGGAAGTGGGATGTGGTGATGGAGGAAATTTGCTTCCTTTTGCATTGCAGGGATGCGATGTGACGGGTGTGGATATATCAGAAAAAAGAATTGCCGATGCCCGTGCTTTTTTTGCAGATAATCATGTTCGGATAAATTTATTCGCTTCGGATATTTTTGATTTGCCGGAACCTCAATCAAAGTATGATGTGGTTTTGGTGCATGATGTAATCGAGCATGTATCGGAAAAAGAGCTTTTTTTGAATCACATCCGAAAATTTGTAAAAAACAATGGTGTGATCTTTGTTGGTTTTCCGGCTTGGTTAATGCCGTTTGGCGGACATCAGCAGATTTGTAAAAATAAGATTCCCGCGCATTTGCCTTTTTTACATTTGCTACCCATGGCATTATATCGAAAAGTGCTGGAGGGTTTTGGAGAAGATTCGCGTTGTGTGGATGAGCTTGTTGATATAAAGCGGTGTGGGTTGACAATCGAAAGTTTTGAAGAGTTGTTGGGGCCTTTGTCGTATGAAGTCGTTGAACGACACTTTTGGCTTATTAATCCCCATTATGAAGTGAAATTCGGATTAAAGCCCCGGGCTTTACCACGCTTCTTGTGTTCGATGCCCTATTTGCGTAATTTTATGACTACTTCTTGTTTTTATGTCTTGAAATCAGTAAATTAACCTCATGTTTAATTAAACCGCAGTAAATTATGAGGTCTTTTAGTTTTTTGTGTTTTAGTGTTATTCTGGTTTTGCTTCAGGCATTTCCGTTGTCCGCAAAGGATAAAAAAGAGATGGTTGATTCGTTGTATACCCGTTTATCTGAAGATTCTTTTCGGATAGAAGTAAACAGGGCTTCTACGGCGTCAGTTCCTAATACGATGCGGTTCAATCCAACCGGCTTTATTGAAAAAAATGATTCGCTTGTTAAAGGGCAATTGCCCTTTTATGGGAAAGCTTATAGTGCGCCTTACGGGGGGCAGGACGGGATTTTTTTTGATGATAAAGTGAGGGAAATTGAATTGAAAAAGAAGAAAGGACGCGTGGAAATGAGGTTGGAGGTAGCTGGAAAGTCGGATCAATACCGTTTTTTGATTAGTTTTTTTGTTGGAGGAAACGTGCAGATTCAAATGAATAGTAATCAGCGAGAAGCGTCGACCTACTCTGGTACTTATGTTTTTTTTTATTACTGTCCGCTAAAACATAAAGAATTGGGTCCAACCCGTTGAAATACACGAGTTGGACTTATTAATATCTTTAGACAAGCCCTTTTGTTCAGAAATCAGGCTCCATAGGAGGAGATTCAGAAGCCTCTTTTAGCAT